>JAJHQZ010000002.1 GCA_020833055.1 Candidatus Korarchaeum sp.
ACAGCGTAAAATAATATCTGGAAGATCGCATTGAAGGCCACGAGTCCTACAGCTAGCTCCCTATCCCCTTCAGCTAGTTCATTCCAGACTATCACCATCGCGATGCACCTAGCGAGGCCGACGAGTATCACTCCCATCGTGAAAGCTGGGAGGTCGCTTAGGAGTGTTATTGCCAGAAGGAACATGACTATCGAAGATCCAGTTCTGGGCTAAAGAAAAGGATAATAGCTTCAAATTTTTGAAAATTTTTCCCATCTCCTCTTACCTGACTTTAGCTAGCGGCGGGTACATCATCAAAATCAGCCCAGCGGCTATGGGAATGGGGGTCGTGCCCACGCTCATACCGGCCAGCATGATCGAAATCCCGGGGTAGCCCAGGGCGATGCCGAAGATAATAGCCAGGAAGATCCAGATCGTGAGGTACTTCTCGATGAGGCCGAGCTTCCTCTCCATGATATCACTAGCACGACTGTAAAAATTTTTACTTAAAAGTCTTTCCTGATGGGCCGAGATGTTTAATAAGCTCTGCAGCCCGTTCGAGGAGGTGATCGGATGAGGATACTCCCCCTCAGCTCCGATTCTATGGGAGCGAGGAGCATGGCTACTTTAGTGGAGACGAAGGACCTCAGGATAATGATAGATCCAGGCGTAGCCCTGGGGCCCAGTAGATACGGGCTGCCACCTCATCCCAAGGAGTGGGAGAGGATGGAAGCCCACTGGAGGGAGATAGTGAGGCAAGCTCATAAAGCTGACCTACTGATCGTGACCCATTACCATTACGATCACCACAACCCCTGGGAGGGGCTCGAGATATATGAGGGCAAGAGAGTACTCGTTAAGGACCCGAAGAGGAACATAAATCAGAGCCAGAGGGGGAGGGCCTCCTTCTTCCTCAAGCAGATTGAGGGAATAGCCAGCGTCGAGATAGCGGATGGGAGATCATTCAGGGAGGGAGATACTATCATAGAGTTCTCCGAGCCCGTGTTCCACGGTACCAACAGTAAGCTGGGCTACGTGATTGAGGTCTTCATAAGGGAGGGGGAAGATAGCTTCCTATTCACTAGCGACGTGGAGGGGCCATCTCTGGATGACCAAGCTCGATTCGTATTGGAGAAGAAGCCGAAGGTAGTGATGGTGGATGGCCCCATGACTTACATGCTGGGCTACAGGTACTCGAGAGCTAGCTTGGATGCCTCAATAAGGAACCTCTCCTCAATCCTAGATGCCGTGGAAACCTTAGTCATAGATCATCACCTCCTTAGGGATTTGGAGTGGAGCAAGAGGATTGAGAGCGTGCTTAATAAGGGGAGGGAGGTTAAGAAAAAGGTAATTACATCGAATGAGCTCGCTGACAAGCCACTAGAGATGCTTGAAGCTAAAAGAAAGGAGCTTTACGAACTATATCCTGTCGATGAATCTGAGATGAGGGAATGGAAGTTCGAGGATTGATTTTCACGATTCATAGCTCAGCGAACTTACCCAGCACCTCCCTTATGATCTTAGCTGCAGCGAAGCAAGTTATCCCAGAGTGATCGAATTCAGGATTTACCTCAACTATATCGAGGGCAACTAGGTCGAGATCGAGCTTCTTTATCGCCCTTATCAGCTCCCTCGTGCTCAAACCACCCGGCTCCGGGTTGCTGGATCCGGGGGCGAATGCGGGGTCTAGGACATCGATATCGAAGGATATGTAAGCCCTCTCCATGCGGGCATCGAAATCATCTACCTCATCGACTGAGAATATCCTTATCCCCCTCTCCTCAGCGAACTCCATCTGCTGCTTCGTCGCAGCCCTTATCCCTACCATCACTACATCCTCAACGTAGCCCTCCTCCAGGAGCCTCCTCACAGTGCATGCATGAGAATACCTGTTCCCATCGTAAATTTCATAACAATCCGGATGAGCATCGAAGTATATAAGCCCGAATTTCTCACCAGAAGCTCTCTTCAATCCCCTGAATGTAGCGTAAGTTATTGAGTGGTCTCCCCCCAGGAAGAGGAACTTCTGGCCCCTGTAGATGCTGCCCAATCTCTCCTCAACAGATCTGACTATGTCCTCGAAGCTCTCACCCTCGATATCGCCCAGATCAAAGTAGCTCCAGGCCTCAGCTAAGTTCACCAGATCTTCGCTGAAGCTATTGTAAATTTCCTCGGATGTGGCTTCCCTTATGAATCCCGGAGCCTTAGAGGAGCCCCTCCTGTAAGAAGATGATCCATCCCACCTTATCCCGAGGACGCAGAGCTTAGGATCCTCAGATCTGGGGATGCCGAACAGCATGAGTTACTGAGATTTCAGTAAATAAAAAATCAGAGGGGGATCCTGACTAGAGCTCTCAGGACCCCTCTAGCGGCCTTCAGCTCCAGCTCCCTCCTCTCCTCCTTATCCTCTAGAAACTCGCCCGTGGCTAGATTATCGATCACTAGCAGAGCCGCTCCCGCCCTCATCCCCCTGAGCCTAGCTACCGTGAATATCGTGGCGCACTCCATCTCGACGGCTATCATCCCCAGGGAGCTCCATAGAGGCAAGTTAGATTCCTCTGCATGGAAGGAATCGCTAGAAGCTACTAACCCCATTTTAACATTGAATCCCTCCTCTATCAAGGCTTTCTTAAGCTCCAGAGTCGCTTCCGGATCAGCGACAGCTGGATAGCATAAGTTGGGAGCGTACATGCCCACAGTACCCCCGGGGGAGTGAGAAGCCCCTAGAGCCACAACCACGTCCCCGACCTTGAGATCCTCCACTAGCCCTCCCGAGGTCCCGAGCCTCAGTATGAGCTTACCTCCGAGCATCCCCAATTCCTCGACCGCTATAGCTGCTGAAGGTCCACCTATACCGTGCGTAGCTACAGTAACTCTAGTGCCCTCGAAGAGGCCCGTGTAAGTATTGAAGCCCCTGTTACTGTTAACTAGTTTAGAATCCTCGATAAGTTCCTCTGCTATCAAATCAGCTCTCTTAGGGTCTCCGACAGCTACTATACGTTCAGCAACATCCCCCGGTTTCGCTAGGATGTGATATGGCCTCTTAGCTAACTCGTGCTTGGAGATCTTGAGCATACATCAAGATAAGGGATCTGATTATAAGTCTTCTCTGATCGCCTAATTAGCATTGGTCACTCGGTATAATGCGAGAAAAGTAAATAAGTGAGTGGAGCTGGGGATCCTTATGGGCATAGAGGATTTCATGAGGAGTGATAACGTTGTAGCAGTCGTCGGAGTATCTAGGAACCCGGAGAAGTGGGGTTACAAGCTCTATAAGTTCTTCAAGGGGAAGTACAGGAAGGTATATCCCATAAACCCAGCTGTGGAGGAGATAGATGGGGATAAGGTTTATCCTAACTTGAGGAGCCTCCCCGAGGTGCCCGATGTCGTCGATATAGTGGTCCCGCCTAATGTAGCTAGGGAGATAGTGAAGGAAGCTATAGAAGTGGGAGTGAGGCGTATCTGGTTCCAACCCGGATCCGAGGATGAGGAAGCTATAAAGATGTGCGAGGAAGCTGGTATCGAAACTGTCTGGGGAGCATGCCTCATGGAGAGCATTATCAAGGGGCCTCCGAAGATGGGCGCTTTCTTCTCCCCAAGTAGTGGCTGATCGAGGAGAACAGGGAGAGGGATAGCACCGATATACCGGAGGCCTCAGCTACAGCTGCTGATGGCCAACCTGAAGTGAGATCGATAGCTAGAGCTACTATCGGGGAGAGAGCGGAGGGAATCGATATCAATAGTCCCCTTATCCTATCTCCCTTCAGTGATATAGCGACTCCCAGAACTGAAAATCCGAAGAAGGATTGTAAGAAGAACCATGTGGATACGAAATTGTGGGGCTCCGTGCCCCCTGGGAAGAGGCCTATTAAGGCTAGGAAGATGGATGCTGTAATCAGGAGCCCCGAGGAGAGGGCCTCGAGCTTGTGGGAGGAGGCCTCATAAATGCCTATGGAGTACAGCATGAGGAATATGGAAGAGAGGATGAGGCCCCCGTTGTAGAGCCACGGAAATCTAGCTTTCTCAACCCCGAAATCGCTGAAAGCATCCTTCCAGAAGTCGAACCATGGGTTGAGGGCCCAGCAGAGGGCTATGGTCATCAGGGCTATCGAGAGGGATACTATGCCAGCTAGGATCTTCATAGAGCATCATAGCGGTGGATCTTAAAAGGATGTCAGATCTCCATCGATGGATCCAGATTCACTTTAGATGCTGAGAAGTTGCTCTCGAGCTGTTCTAAGCTCTTAGCTCCGGGTATAGCTAAAACCCCCTCCTTCCTTATGACCCAAGCTATAGCCAATTGGGCTGGCGTCAGTCCCATCTCCTCAGCCCTCTCCTTCAGCCTCTCTACCACATCCCAATCTATCTTACCGTAAGATAGGGCCAGGAATATCCTCCTCTTCAGATTTGAGGGGCCCCTCCCGGGCCCGTACTTCCCCGTTAAGAGCCCCTGGGCCAGGGGGCTGTATGCTATCACGCTCAACCCCTCCCTGAGGCAGTAAGGTATCACATCCATCTCAGCTCCCCTCTTGAGGAGATTGTACTCTACCTGGTTAGAGGCTATATCGACTTTGCTCAAGTAACTCCTGGCCCTCTCCAGTTGTTTGACGGAGAAGTTGCTCACTCCTATGCTACCTATCCTCCCCTCCTCCACCTCCCTCTCCAGGGCTCTCAGGGCCCCTTTGAGCGGGAATATCGGGCTGGGCCAGTGGATCTGGTATAAGTCTATCCTGCTCACGCCCAGCCTCCTCATGCTCCCCCTGAGGGCTTTCACCACTTGATGAGGGGTCAGCCTCCAGGGGTAAGGGAACACTTTGGTGGCGAGCACTACCTCATCCCTATCCAGACCCTTCAGTGCCTTCCCTACTATCTCCTCGGATCTCCCATTCCCGTACATCTCCGCAGTATCTATGAAGTTTATACCGAGCTCAATAGCTCTTCTAATTATCTTTATCGCTCCATCCTCATCCAGCTCCTTCCCCCATCCCCAGTAACTAGATCCGAATTGCCAGGTCCCCAAGCCTATTTTAGATACCTTGATATTAGTCCTGCCCAATCTCTCGTACTTCAAGTTCCCCCCGGGCCCCATCTCAAGAACTTTTTAAAAATTCCCTGAGTTAAGGGATTATGAGTGTCATCAAGTTCCTCAGCGATTTGATTAGGGAACCCAGTCCCCCGGGTGAGGAGGGAGGGGTCGCATCTATCATCAAGGAGGAGATCTCGAGGCTCGGGGTCGATGAAGTGAGGATAGATCACGTTGGGAATGTGATAGCTAGAGTAGAGAGATCCGGGGATCTCCTCATCCTTTTGGATGCTCACATGGATACGGCCCCGGCCGGGGATAGAGGAGCGTGGAGGAGGGACCCCTTCTCCGGGGAGGTAGTGAATGGCCACGTTTACGGGAGGGGCTCAGTGGATACGAAGGGCAGCTTAGCTGCGATGGTATACTCCATCCCCTTGCTCAGTGAGAGGGGTCCGGATCTCGTTTACGCTTTCGTGGTCCATGAGGAGGATCACGAGGGCTTCGGCGTCCGACATGTGATCAATTCAATGGAGAAGCCGGATCTCGTCATCCTGGGTGAGCCCACCTCTCTGAATATCGCTAGGGGGCACAGGGGGAGGGCGGAAGTGCTAGTAGAGTTTCGAGGAAGAGCAGCTCATTCCAGTATGCCCGAGTTAGGGGTTAACTGCCTTTATGAATTGTGCGAGTATTTGGAGGAGCTCAAGGGGATTGAGATGCCCTCCCACCCCCTGCTGGGATCTGCTTCAGTGAGCCCGGTGAGAGTAGATGTTAGCCCTGGCCTCATACCGATGATACCGGATTATTGCGCTCTCCTACTCGATAGGAGGACTCTGCCTGGGGAGAGCAGAGAGTATGTAGAGGGTCAGCTCAGGGGTAGAGTAGTCAGGAGGGTCCTGAGGTGCTACACTGGGTATGAGGAGGAAGTTGAAGCGTGGTTCCCAGCTTGGATAAATGAAGGACCTCTAGTGAGCAGGCTGGCCTCGGAGCTAGGGGCTGATACCATGATCTGGAGGTTCGGGACAGATGGTTCTTATACGGCCGGCGAAGCTGGAATCGAGACTATAGGCTATGGGCCAGGGGATCAGGAAGCCGCTCACAGACCAGATGAGATGGTGAGGGTAGATGAAGTTGAGAGAGCCGCCAGGGGTTACGCTAAGATCGTCAATTCCTTCCCCCATGTATTTTAAATCTCTCCAGGTATATGGAGTGTGCTCCTCAAGGAGCTCGCTGAACTCGCGATGAGGATAGCTTCCACATCATCTAGAAGGGATAAGGTCTCCCTTGTCTCAGATCTGATAAGGAGGAGCGATCCTGAGGAGGCTTATAAGGCCTTACTCATCCTAACAGGCAGGATCTTCCCTCCATCGGATCCCAGGGAGCTGAACGTATCCTGGGCTACCTTGTGGAAGGTCGTCTCATCGCTCTCCGGAGCTGAGCCCACTGGAGTCGATGCCGGTGAGCTCGTCAAATCTATAGTTGAGCGGAGAGGCAAGAGGCAGACAGCGTTACTGGAGGAACCCCTGACCGTCGAGGAAGTCTATAAGATACTAGAAGCTATATCGGAGGCAGAAGGACCTGGATCTAAGGGGAGGAGAGAAGCACTGCTCAGTATACCATTCTCAAGGGCGGATCCATCCGAAGCCTGGCTCCTGGCTAATGCTATAGTCGGGGAGACGAGATTGGGGCTCAATGAGGGGCTCCTGATAGAATCCATAGCTCAGGCTTACGGCTTGAGGAAGGAGGATGTGGAGAGGGCTGTCATGGTACTGGGGGATCCTTATGAGATAGTAAGGAGGGGAGGGAAGCTGGAATTCGAGCCAGTTTTATTCAGGCCCCTTAAACCGATGCTAGCTCAATCATCGGATAGTTTAAGGAGCGCTATAGAGGAGCTGGGGAGGTGCGCCCTCGAGTACAAGCTGGACGGTGTCAGGGTTCAGGTGCATAAGAGAGGAGATGAGGTCAGGTTCTTCAGCAGGAGGATGAGCGATATAACGAAGAGCCTCCCAGATGTCTCGGATCAAGTTAGATACGGCGTCAGAGCTGGGGAAGCGATCCTAGAGGGCGAGCTAATAGCTGAGAGGGACGGGAGACCTCTGCCATTCCAGATCTTAATTAGGAGGTTCAAGAGGAGGCAATTGGATCCCAGGTTGATTGAGGAGATACCCTTGAAGCTTTACATCTTCGATTTGATTCTCCTGGATGGCTCCAGTTACCTCAGGAAGCCCTATTTTGAGAGGAGGGAGAAGCTGGAGGGCTTGATCGAGGATCCAGTATCCTTAGTGAGGTCCTTGATAACATCGGATCCCGATGAGGGCATGGACTTCATGGAGGAAGCTCTGAGGGAGGGACACGAAGGGGTGATCGCTAAGAAGCTGAACTCCCCTTACATACCTGGAGTCAGGGGGAGATACTGGCTGAAGGTGAAGGAGAAAAATTCCCTGGATCTGGTGATAGTCGCAGCTGAGAGAGGATATGGGAGGAGGCACCGTTGGTACAGCGATTACTATTTAGCTGCGAGGGATCCGGAGAGCGGCGAGTTCCTGATAGTTGGCAAGACATTCAAGGGGCTGACGGATGAGGAGTTCGAATGGATCACCCAGAGACTTGAGGAGCTATCGATAGGGAAGGAGGGGAAGCTCATTCGCGTGAGACCTAGTATAGTCGTGGAAGTGAGCTTCAATGAAATTCAGAGGAGCCCGAAGTATAAGAGCGGTTTCGCCCTTAGGTTCGCCCGTATAACTAGGATAAGGGATGATAAATCCCCTGAGGAGGCCGATACTATAGAGAGAGTTAGGGAGATCTATGAGAAGCAGATCAGGAAGTTTCAACTTTAAATTTTTAGGATCGCTAAATTAGTGTGTGAGGGATAACGAGCTCTACTTCATGAGGCTGGAGCTACCTGGGGAGCTCTCCGATCTGATAAAGAGGGGACTCCTATCAGAGGCCAGGGAGCTCCTAAGAGAGTTAATAAGGGGTGCTGAGGGAGATTACAGGAGGAGGCTCGAGTTCGAGCTAGATAGATTGAGGAGATGGGCTATACAGTATCCATATACGGAAATGGAAGCTTACGAAATTGCGAGCAAGAGGATAAGGGATCTCAGCCCGGGGGAATTTCGGGATCTCATATCATCGGGTTGCGTCGATCATATAATACTAGATGGTGACCTCAGGATCTACGAGAGGTTCCTCCCCAACATGATGTGGCTCTGCCCCAGCCTGAAGGATAGATCGCTCGAGCGGGAGGATGAGAGGAGGATAAGGGAGAGGGAGGAGCTATCTAGAAGGGCTAGGGAGGTCATGGAATCTAGGGCTTATCCCCTGATCTTCAGGTTCAGGGCCGAGCTCACTATAAGGGCTCTTCCGAGGGGGGAGAGGTTGAGGGTCTGGCTCCCGGTCCCGAGGGTGAGCGCGCTCCATCCGGAGGTTAGGGTGATCTCATACAGCAGGGAGCCCTACATCTCAGATGAGATGCACCCCCAGAGGACCGCTTACTTCGAGTTGACAAGCGGATCTGATGATAACGTCTGGATAGAATACGAAGCCGTTTGCGTTCCCCGGCGACCCATGGAGGAGATACCAGATGACCTGAGGGAGCTCGATGGGGAGCCTGAAGCCAGGCACAGGGAGGAGAGGATCCCCCATATAACTTTCTCGGGGGACCTGAAGCGTCTGGTCTCCTCACTCACTGAGGGGCTGGATGCGCTGGAGAGAGCCAGGAGGATATGG
The DNA here is from genome assembly GCA_020833055.1 of Candidatus Korarchaeum sp. Taxonomy (GTDB): domain Archaea; phylum Korarchaeota; class Korarchaeia; order Korarchaeales; family Korarchaeaceae; genus Korarchaeum. The sequence goes on from JAJHQZ010000002.1 coordinate 8,729, forward strand.
GATTGGGTTGTGGAGAACGTGAGGTATACTTATGTGCATGATTACGCCCTATTCGACAATATCAGTGAGTTCGCATTCACTAAGAGGAGGGGGGATTGCGGGGTCCAGGCCATACTCCTCATAACGATGCTCAGGCTGGCAGGTATCCCAGCTAGGTGGCAATCGGGTTGGTACGCGAATCCAGTGGATTGGGGCATGCATGACTGGGCCCAGTTCTACTTGGAGCCCTTCGGCTGGGTCTACGCTGATCCGAGCTTCGGCCACCCGACAGAGGATTGGAGGAAGGATTTCTACTTCGGTGGGATAGAGGGGTTCAGGCTCTCCTTCAACTCGGAGATAAGTTACCCTTTCGATCCCCCTAAGGAGAGCTTCAGATCGGATCCAGTGGACAGTCAAGTGGGAGAGGCTGAGTGGGATGGCGGGAACATTTACTACGATATGATGGACAGCAAGCTGCACCTCCTGGAAGTTAGGAGGGCCGATATTAAGTAGTGAGAGATAAATTTATTAGATTTCCACTAGATCCTTCAGATATCCTATCTGAAGCTATCGTTAATTGAGCTGATCCTTATAATGGAGGAGTTATCTTACAATAGGACCATCATAAAGAAGAGAGAGATTATATTCTGATCCCGAAGGGCGATAATATGAACTTGAGCGAGACGTAGAGGAAGACAAGTCCGAATAGTATTTTTATCACCCATGCGGGGACCCTAGCGACGAGCCTAGCCCCTATCTGAGCACCTACGGCCGTCCCTATCCCTAAGAGGAGGGCCGCTATCACATCCACGTAACCTTGGATGAGCTTGAAAGCTCCCGACACCAGGGCCATGGATATGAAGGATGCTAGGGATGTCCCTACAGCTATCTTAACTGGTGAACCGAGGAGGTATATGAATGAGGGGACTAGGGCATAACCTCCCCCCAGACCAACTATTCCGGTGAGGATACCTATCAGGAAGCCCAAGATCCCCTTCTTCTTTGAGCTCCCAGGTATCTCCTTTCCATCCTTAGCCCCTATCGATCTCCTGAGCCCCTCGTAAACCATCCTAACAGCTACATATAGGAAAGCCAACCCCAGTATGAAGCTGAGGATTGAGATATTCCCAGCTAATAAGATGAATATTAGGCTCCCTATGAATGCTCCTATTGCTCCGGATATCGCCACGACCTTAGCTGTCCCGTAGTCAACGTTCCCGATCCTTATGTGGCCTATAGCTCCCGAGGTAGCGGTTATTATGACGGCAGTTATAGTCGTCCCTATCGCTATGGGCAGCTTATATCCGAAGAGGAAAACGAGGGCGGGAAGCATTATGACGCAACCCCCTGTACCTAGCAGTCCCCCTATTATCCCTCCTAATAGGCCTACGATCAGCAGAACTAGTTCCTGCATCATGACCCACCCTCAGAGCCGCGATAATGTAAAAATTAAAAATTTTTAAAGTTACAGATCGTAACACAGCGAGAGCTCCGGAGCTCCCCCTCAATTTTTGAGATATAGAGGCATATGATGTTAAAAATATAAGAAAATTAGGATCGAGATTAAGATTTTTAAACTTGATATCTCACGAAATTCGTATGGTGCGATCCCGACCCCCGCGTGAACTCAAAGCTCAGCTCTCCCCTGATCGAACAAGACGATTAAATCCTCCAGTATCCCTTCAGAGCCCATGAAAGCTACTGGGATGCCGGCTATAAGAGTCGATGCGAGTAGGTGCCCTGGATACAGGTATTGCGAGATGTGGTGCTCATACAAGCATGAGGGTGTCTTCAGCTCATCCCTCTCGAGAGTGACTGTGGTCAGGGATGTGAGGATCGGACTCGACTATCCAGTTATCTGCAGGTTCTGTGAGCCGGCTCCCTGCATAAAGGCCTGTCCAACGGGCTCCATCCGGAGGAATGATATAGGAGCTATAGTTATTTTCGAGGAAACTTGCTCGAGTTGCGGCAATTGTATTAATAGCTGTCCATATAGGGCAATTAAGATTCACAAAACTAAGGGAGTCCCCATCGTCTGTGATCTCTGCGGTGGGGAGCCTGAATGCGTTAAAAGATGCCCTATGAACTCTCTGACATTCCGAAGGTTTGAGGTCAGGGCGCTCGAAATAACTGACCCCGCTTACATCTACGCCCTGAGAGAATTCGCGGAGCAGGCTGGGAGGTGGGGTTTGGATGTCGAGTAAGCTGTACGGATACGCTGGAAAGCTACTGAGGATAAATTTGACTGATGGAAGCGTCAAGGTGGAACCGCCGAGCAGGGAAGTGATAAGGGGCTTCATAGGGGGATGAACGTGAGGATGCTCTACAGCGAGGTGAGGGGAGCGGACCCCCTGAGCCCCATGAACAAGCTCTACATATCAACGGGTCCCCTGGCGGCACCGGCTTCCCCTTGGGTTCTAGACTCAACGTATCTGGGAAATCGCCTCAGACCGGGTTGATCGGAGATTCTAATGTGGGAGGGCATTTCTCCGCTGAGATGAAATACGCTGGCTACGATTCCATAATACTAGAGGGTAGGAGCGAGAGGCCCGTCTATATTTACACATCGGATGGCGAGGTGGAGCTCAGGGATGCGAGCGGCATATGGGGGAGGAGGATCTCGGATGCTTACAGTGAGATACTCAGGGAGCTTGGGGATTGGAGAGCTCAAATAGCTCTAATTGGGCCAGCAGCTGAGAAACTAGTTAGATACTCTGGGATCTTCTTCAACCTCTATAGGCCAGCTGCCAGGACCGGGATGGGAGCTCTAATGGCATCTAAGAAAGTGAAAGCGATCGCTGTCAGGGGAGATGGTTATGTGGAAGTAGCTAGACCGGCGGAATTCGAGAGGGTAGTGGATGAGATAGAGGAGGAAACCTATGCCCATCCGCAGTTCTGGCCCAGGAGGATAATGGGAACTTCTAGGATATTAATGGCAGCGAATAGGCTCGGTATACTTCCGGGAAATCACTTCAAGGAGCCGGTTTTAGATTACGCCTTCGAGGTGAGCGGGGAGTACCTCGCCCTTAAGTACAATGTTAAGAGTATGTCGTGCTTCTCCTGCATCGTCAACTGCAGCAGGTTCTTCTTAGTTAAGGATGGTGAGTACTCCGGCCTGATGGGAGAGGGCCCTGAGTACGAAGCTCTAGCTGGCATGACCGTGAGGATAGGGAATAGCGATTTGAACTCGGGATTGAAGGCCATATCCTTATTGAACGACCTAGGTATGGATGCGATATCGACAAGCGAAGTAATATCCTGGGCTATGGAGCTATATGAGAGTGGTGCCCTTAAGAAGGAGGAGATCGGGCTCGAGCTGAACTGGGGAATATGGATTCAGTGATGAAGCTCATAGAGATGATAGCTGGGAGGGAGGGCTTCGGCGATATCTTAGCTGATGGTGTTGCTAAAGCTTCTGAGAGGCTTGGGAAGGGAAGGGAGATCGCTATGCATGTCGAAGGTCTCGAGATGATTCGAGTAGATCCTAGAGGACTGAAGGGATATGGCTTGGGCTTCGCTGTAGCGAGCAGAGGGGCTGATCATCTGAGATCGGAGCCGTTCATAGAGTTGAGCGATGATCCCAAGATAGGCGAGGCTATGTTCGGGGAGGGGGAAGCCACTCTCAGGCTCGGGGTAAGGGGGAAGGGGAAATCAGTGGCTTACTATGAGAACATATGCGCTCTAGTCGATTCCCTAGAGGTATGCAAGAATTTGGCTGAGAACATGGACCTCTTAAATTATAAGAGAGTTGCTAAGCTGATGGGAGCCGTCACCGGCTTGGACTTCACGCCGGAGGAAGTCAGGGATATTGGGGAGAGGATAGTGAACTTGGAGAGGGCCTTCAATATAAGGGAGGGGGTGACTAGAGCTGATGATCGCTTGCCAAAGAGGTTCTTGGAGGAGAGGATAGCTAGAGGACCGTCAGCCGGGCATCTGATGGAGCTGGATAGGATGCTGGATGAGTACTACGAGGTCAGGGGATGGGATCGGGAGAGGGGGATCCTGAGCAGGGGGAAGTTGATGGAGCTCGGACTGGAGGATGTGATCCTCGATCTAGAGGCGAATGATATCAAAATACCTTAATTTCGGGCTCAAATCGATATTTAGACTTTCAATGCTCCGGCTCGAAGTAAGGATTAATTATATGGGGCTTCCCTCCCCCGTACCTCGATAGGAATTCCCTTATTTCCCCTATATCCTCCTCCCTGAGCCAGGGGTACCTCACAGTCCTGAATATAGTGTACGGAAGCCCTGAAGCTATCTCAACTGCTTCCATGAAGCTCTCGAGATCGAATTCCCTCCTTATAATCCTCTCATACATTTCCCTTCGGAGAGGAGGCGCTTTCACATCTAGAGCGAATCCATCGATATAATCGGCAATGATCTTCATTACTTTCGGTAGAGATCCATTAGTGTCGACTCTAATTGGCAAATCTCCTCTCCTGATCCTCAATATCTTTATCAGTTCGAGCAAGCTATCTCCGTGTATTGTAGGCTCACCACCGCTTATGATCAGCATATCTATCAAGGAGTTCCCCTCAAGCTCCCAGAGGAGCTCTTCTAGTGGGACCTCCTCGAATTTCCCCTCAACTAGCTCCCTGTTGTGACATGCTATGCAGTTGTAGTTGCAGTAGGGCAGGAATATTACCAAGGATACCCTTCCAGGATGGTCTATAACGGATGTTGTGACAGATGCTATCTTCGGGAGCATCATAAGTCCCTCGTGAACGCTATTATTTCCTCCTCCCCGATAATACCCCTAGTGACCCAGTCGGCTCTCCTGGAGTCCTGCCATATGTTCTCCTCACCATCATAGATCCCCCTGGAGGGATCCCTCCTCTTAACCCTCCTCGCTATCGGCCTGAAGTAACCGACGACCCTCGAGTATATCGTAGTATCATCGCTCCCGCACTTAGGGCACTCTAAATACTCCCCGATGAATTTCGCACCGCACTTATTACACCTAGTCAACGTTGGAGTTATTGTCATATACTTAACCGGGTAGTTGTTGAAAATTTTTCTCACTAGCTCTTTCTTGGTATCAGAGCTAACCTTCTGTCCCAGGAAGATGTGAAGGACCGATCCACCTGTAGCGTAATTCTGGGTGTGAGCTGAGACATAGACTAGCTTCGAGATATCGCCCTCGCTGAATGGAGGCTGAAAGCCTGAGGTCAGGATGGGCCTCTCCCTCGATCCAGATACATATATATCGGGCGCTTCCTTCCGGGCATCCACTATATCACTGAACATCCTCGTAACTCTGCCCTCCCTTAGGTTCTCAACGAACTCAAGATCCTTCCTCGCTAGGTAGCCAGCGGCCGTCTCCATTGGGGCATATTCAAAGTTCCAGGCGACCCCATCTGCCTCTTGGAATTCCCTGAGCTTCTCAAGTATGTGCTCAGATATTAGCTTCGCTAATCTCAAGCCCTCCTCACAAAGTATCCCCTTCTTCACACCGAAGTTCACTAAGCCCTCGTGTCCACCTCCCAAAGATATGGTGTTGAAGTAGGTCCTGAGGGATTCATCCACGTAGTAGAAGAAGGTCGGATAGAGCTCCTTATTCCTCAATATGAAGTCCCTCTTCCTGTTGAGAGCATCTCTAGCCATCTCCAGCAATATATCGAGGTGATCGAGCAGGGAGCTCAAGTTACCCCTGTGCAAGTAGGCGAGCCTGTTGAAATTCAGCGTTATAACTCCTATCGATCCGACGCCCGAGAGGTTCCCGAATATCGAACCCGTGTGAGGGACCCTAAGGAGTTCATTTAGATCCACTTGGAACCTGCAGCAGAAAGATCTTTGGAGCTTAGGGTCCCTCACCTCCAAGTTACCCACCTTGCTCCTCCACTTATCATCTAGGAAGGGCTTCGGGATGTAGTTCTCGAAGTATATACCGCCGAAGCTATCCATCAAATCTAAGAGCCTCTCGAAGACTTCGGATTCCCAATCGAAGTCTTCAGTTATGTAGAGAGTTATGAGGGGGAAGGTCCAGGGCTTCCCCTCAGCATCACCCTCGGACATCACCTCTATGAGGGCGTTATTGACCTCATCGTAGTAAGATCTGGGTATATCTGAGAATCTCTTGGGCTCACTTAAGCTCATCCCTATCGTCACCGGTTCATCCATTAGAGCTGGAGCCGGACCACCTATCGTTATCGTTACGTTCGTGAAAGGGGAGTTCCCACTCCTGAAATCCAAGTTAACATTGTAAACGAAAGATTGGAAGGCATTCTTAATGTCTCCATATCTCAATTCCCTCCCCAGAATCTCCCTCTCGTACCAGACGTAGGCGGCTGCGACTGAAGTTAGGTCATTGAGGGCCACAGCCCCCGATACCTCTTGACTCATCTTGAGTATGAAGTTAGCCGCTTGATCTAGGAACGTCCTTAGATGGCGAGGGGGCCTAGACTTAACGCTGAATGGGTTTCTGGATTGAAGGCCGTGCCTCATTATATCAAGAGCTGAGAAACCAGCGCAGTAAGGGCTCAATTGAGCCATCTGATGATGATACCACCACCCCTCCTCATGGAGGAGCCTCTGCTCCTCCGTGAGGACTTTGCTCAGGTAGAATTCCCTCTGGACATATCCAGAGAGGATCCCGGCTAGGGAAGGGAGGGAATAAATTAAGTTTGCGTTATGCCTGCTGTTATCGTCTTTATTTAAGTATCCCTCGATCAGGGAGAGGAGCTCTAGCATAATTGGATGGATTATCCATCCAATATATCAAGTTATCTCCTCCGCATCAACTCCATTATGATATGAAGCCAACCCACTGGGAGGGACTCTGTAAAATTCCAGATACCTTAAACCTTTTAAATTAAAGCTTCCTGAATTTTCGGATGACGCTCTCTCCCGAGGAGAAGAGGAAGTTCCTTGAGTCATTGAAGAAGGATGAGGAGTTCAGGTACGCTGTAGCGGGGATTCTTGGCTACAGTGAGATATTGGAGAGGATAACTTCCATTGAGGAGAGAATCGTCAATCTTGAGGAAAGATTTGCGAGACTCGAGGAGAGGTTTGCGAGGCTTGAGGAAAGGTTTTTAGAATTGGAGGAGAGAGTTGCGAGGCTTGAGGAGGAAATGATTTCCTTCAGACGTTTAATCGTGGTCATTGCTCATAGATTTGGAGTTATATCCGAAGAATCCTTCAGAGAGGGGATGAAGTATGTAGTTGAGGAGGTCCTCGGGGCTGCGAAGGTCTCGAAGTTGCTCTTGAGGGATGAGAGGGGCTTCGTCTATGGACATCCATCGACAGTGGATGTCGATGTCCTAGTGAGGGATGGGGAGCATGTGATCGTGGAGGTGAAGTCGAGAGTATCGAAGGGCGATGTGGCCGAGATCAGCAGGATAGGGAGCTTATATGAGGAGAAAGAGGGTGTGAAGCCCAGGCTCCTCATAGTAGGTGGATTCGTGGACAAAGGAGCTGCTGAACTAGCTAAGGAATTGGGAGTGGAAATAAGAGGAGTTATTGAGGATCTCTAGCTCTCGCTCGATCTCACAAACCCATACGATGGGAGCTTCTTCAAGTTAATGGACCGCACCGCGGATTCGCGAACATACTGGATGAGAGCTTTAACGCTGCAACCCATAATTTTTAAATCACTCCTTCCATCTATCCCGATGGCTCTATCCGCCGAAGAGAAGAGGAAGTTCCTGAGATCGCTGGACGAGGACATAGAGTTCAGATACGCTGTAGCTGGCTACCTTGGAATTTCCGAGATATTGAAGAGGCTCGATTCATTGGAGGAGAATATGTTAAAGCTTTGGGAGGAGGTAAGGTCCCTGAGAGAGGGGCAGAATAAGCTTTGGGAGGAGGTAAAATCGCTCAGGGAGGGACAGAATAAACTGAGGGAGGAATTCGAAAAACTCAGCATGAGAGTAGAGGTCACCATGGGGAGCATGGGGAGGAGATGGGGGGAGGATCTCGAGAGGATGGTGCTAGAGATATTCAAGGAGGCCCTGGAGAAGAGGGGGATTGAGCCCGGGAAAGTAGAGAAACTAAGATTCGTGGATAGGGATGGAAGCATAACGGGGATCAAGGGCAAGGTGGTGGATATAGATATCTCAGTGAAGGATGATAAGCTCTACTTAATTGAGGTGAAGTCAAGAGCTGAGCTAGATCATATAGATGCTCTTTATATGAAGGCGAGAGCTGCTGAGAAGTACTTGAATAGAAGTGCGGATAAGATAATCCTAGTTTCAGTCAACGTTGACAGAGAGGCTTACGATAGGGCTGAGGAACTGGGGATAGAGGTCATATGCGGGCACGTGATAGAGTAGCCCAAAATTTGCAATTATCAGAAGCTTTAGATCTCTTTTAGGCCATTTAATTGCATGTTCCTGCCCTTAACGTGTGAGGGTCTCTCCGGGAGGGCTAAGAAATCTTGAGGTCTGTGATCAGGTTCTCTGATGAATCAATTTACTGAAATGTCAACTCAGCGAGGGATTTGAAGAGCGTTAGATCTCCGAGCTGGGCAGTACAATGCTCGCTACCGGGATTGAGGGGAAGTATTATATTCTCTCGACGCATGAGGTATCGTGGCGCTGGGAATCAGGATATTGAAGTACACTCAGCTTTCGCTGAAATTTGCAGCTAAACCTCAGGAAAGATTCAGAATGAGAATGAACTCAGACGAAACCTTTAGGCATTTTTCGAGCTTTGAGAGGGATCCCGATCTATTGAGGGAATTCCTCTGCTCCGCCCCCGGAGTCTCTACTGAGGAGTTGTATGAGGAGAGGAGACTTGATGAAAAAAGGAGCCATTGCGACTGCTGAAGTTGAGGAAGAGTAATGCTTGACTCAAGTTCGAGGAATTTATGATATTATTTCCCGTAGACCCCCTCCCACATCTCCTCGAACTCACTCTCATATTTACTAGCTATCTCAGGATCCCATATGATTATTAAGTTCTCATCGTTCTTCTTATCAGCCGATTCAGTGTAATTGAAGCTACCCGTAGCCACTACCTTGCCATCCACTACAGCGAACTTATTGTGCATTAAGTAGGGATTCTTATCCAATTTTACCTCAATTCCCGCCGCTCTGAGCCTCCCATACTGGCTATAACTTGACACCTGCTCACTCTCAATTATCACTCTGACGATTACTCCTCTCTCCTTAGCCCTTATCAGGGCATCCGCTATGCCCTCATGCGTGAATGAGTACATAGCGACGTCAACGCTCCTATTGGCTCTATCGATTAGGGAGATCACAGCGTTACCGCATGAGTCCTCTGGGCAGAAGTAGACATCTATTTGAGGATTTATTTGAGGATTTTGAGGACAAACCCTCGGTTGATTTACAATAACATAGGCTAGAGCTATCAAGAGTATAACGATCAGAGCCCCCGATACCCTCATCTCCTTTTTATCCACTGGATCAATATAATCGTGTTGAGGGTGCTGAAGCCCTTCGATCCCTGGAGGAGTGAGCTCTGCACGTGCCCTAGGAAGTACTCCCTCCACCCCTACACCGGTTGCACGCACTCCTGCCTCTACTGCTACGCCACATCTTACGTAGGCAGGAGGATAAGCAAGCCGAAGCTTGACTTCATCAAGATGCTCAAGAAGGACATATATGAGGCCGATCCAAGGATCCCAGTCGAGCTATCGACTAGCAGCGACCCTTATACACCTGAGGAGGCTGTCATAGGGATAACTAGGGCCTCCCTGAAGCTGCTGAAATCCAGGGGCTTTAAGGTGTTGATAACGACTAAGGGTACCTCATTCAAATACGATCAGGATTTATTTGACGCTGTTATGGTCACTATAACTACTCTAGACGATGAAATCTCCTCTAAATTAGAGCCCAATGCCCCATCCCCCTCGGAGAGGCTGGAAGCACTCTCCCAGGTGGAGAGGCGGAAGGGAGTGAGGATAGATCCGATAATACCAAAGATAAATGATGATCTCGAGGATATAAGGGAGCTTCTTAGGGAGGCTAGGGATTGCGGTGCTGAGCATGTCGTCTTCTCGACTTACAAAGCCAAGCCGGACAACATGAGGAGGATGCTGAACGCCTTCCCCGAGTTAGCTGAGCTCAATTTCACCGAGCGTATCGGCGGTTACAAGTACTTGGAGAGGGGCCTCAGGTACAAGTTGCTCAAGGGGGCTGTCGAGGAAGCATTGAAGCTGGGGATGACTGCTTCAGTCTGCAGGGAGGGATTCACAGATCTCATGAGGTCGAGTTCTTGTGACGGGACCCATATGCTATGAGTACTTCTCATTCAGGTACCTCAGGAAGTACTCAGGATTTACGTACTCACCAGTCGTCCTCTTGAGCAGATCCTCTGGGCTGTAGACAGAACCGTGCTTATGGATCCTCTCCCTCAGCACTTCCATCACCTCCTTAAACTTCCCCTCCTTAACTCTATCAGCTAGTTCCAGCTTGTAGTAGAGCTGAGCCGCTATCATGCTCCCTATAGCGTAAGTCGGGAAGTAGCCTATAGTCGCGTGAGCCCAGTGTATATCCTGCAAGACCCCCAAGCTATCGTTGGGCGGAGTTATCCCTATAAGCTCCTCCATCCTCTGGTTCCAAATCTCAGGAAGTTCCTCAACTTTCAGATCCCCCTCTATCATCCTCCTCTCTAACTCGAACCTCAGGCCTATGTGGAGAGGGTACTGGACTTCATCGGCCTCTACCCTTATCAGCTCCGGCTTGACCATAGTGAAGTAAGTGTATATATCCTCCTCATCGTACTTCCTGAGCTCGGGGATCGCCATGAGCATTGGATCGTAGAACCTCCTCACGAAAGCCCTCGATCTCCCGACGATGTTCTCCCAGAACCTAGATTGAGATTCGTGGAATCCTAAAGAAGCCCCTGATTGGACTGGAGTCGCCCTCAGCTCCTCGCTTATGTTCATCTCATAAGAAGCGTGGCCGAACTCGTGCACAGCCGCCATTAGGGCTCTCCTGAAGTCCTTCCCCTCGTACCTAACGGTTATCCTGACATCGTAGAGGCCCATGTTAATCGTGAAGGGATGCGGGGATGTATCGAGCCTAGCCCTCGAAGTATCGAACCCTAAGTGGGAGAGGACGTGTTCTATGAGCCTCCTCATCATCCTCTCATCGTAACCTATCTCCTCTATCTCATGCCTCTCCGGGTACCTCTCCTTGAGCTTCTTGAATAGTGATGAGATATCCTTGAGGACCGAGAAAATCCTCTCGCACTTCTTGAGGGTCAATCCCTCCTCATATATATCGAGTAATGCATCATAGGGATGGTCCTCGTAGCCCAAGTAATCCGCTTTCCTCCTCTGGAGCTCGACTATCTTCTCAAGGGTGGGTATGAATATCGAGAAGTCGGATTTGGCCCTCGCCTCCTTCCAATCCTGGAAGGCTTTCGCGACGGTCCTCTCCTCCTCTTCTATTAATTCCTTGGGTATCCTCGTGTAATACTTTATCCACCTCTTCAGAACCCTTATTATCCCTTCCTCGATCTCATTCCGCGGCTTAGCGTTCTCGACTAGCCCTATGAACTCTGGATGAGTGTAGAGCCTCTGCACCTGAGTCTCCAGGTTCCCCCTGACCTCGCCCCTCTCCTCAGAGGCCAGAGGGGGCATGTAAGTCTCCATATCCCAGCTTAGCAGGGAGAGAGCGTATCTCAAGGACCATATATCCCTGTACCTGATTAGTATCTCCTTGATATCTGCTGAGAACTCCATAAGTCGAGCGGAGAGTATAAATTAAAATTCTATCGAGAGCTTCCCCTCCCTCCTCAACCTGTCTATCTCCTTCATCACTTCATTAGGCGTTACACCGAGCTCCCTCGAGAACTTCAGTAGATCTAGCTTAGTTTCACCCGCTTTAAGGTAGCCAGATAGGATAGAGCCCTTCAACGCTTCCTGATCCACGACTTTCACCTTTATACGAGCTCCGGATGGGAGCTTGGGCATCATTATTAAGTAATTCTCTATCGCTACAGCTACGGATATGACGGCCCCTATGAAGAGAGAAGTGGCCCTCAGGTCGGGCGGTATGTAGTACTGCAGGATGATCGTCATCAGGTATGTGAAGAGGAATATCGCTGTCCCTATCAATATAGAGCTGAGGATAGCTGCTCTAACTCTCCTCCTCCCTATGATATCGAGCTGATCCATCAATATCCTCCCGTAGATATCCTGTCCAGGTAAGCCTCCGAGGAAGATACGCCTCACTTCCTCCCTATCCCCTTTCATCAATATCCCCTCGAGTTTATCCTTATCAATATCGACCCCTCTGGCCCTGAGGACAGTAGCTATAGCTGTCAAGCAACTATCGGCTTCCCCTCCCAAGGAATCCTTGAGAGCCCGGATGAACTCACTGGGGTCATTGAGTAAGACTGAGGAGGGCTCGGCCCCCAGTCTCCTCATCAAGAGACCCCTTATCCTCTCATAACTCCCACTACCCAGGGATTCTAGGGCCAACCTCAATATATCCTCAACCATAAAACTCACCTCCCATAGAGCATTTCCGAGAGGAGATCCGTATCCAGCCTGGATGCGAGGGATCTAGCCAGGAATCTCTCTACTATCTCCGGATCGGGAGATAGAGAGAGGGCATTAGCTATCTCCTCGCTCGAGGATGGATATACGTTGAAATGTACTCTCTGAATCGCGTTGAACAACTCAGTATCTGCCATGACTCTCAAGAGGGTTACGTCAGTCATAGCGAATCTGAACATACTGGAAGCCCTCGGAAGGAGGCCCCTAGTATATAAGGAGCTCAGTATATCGTAATCGACCACTACTTCACTCTCCCTCCTCCTGAGGAGGAAGATAGCGAGGATGAAGGGGAACCCGAGCGTCATCAGGAACGGGATCCCTGTCCTGAGCACTACTGGGCTTCCTAGAGATATATTCCCGATCTCAGTAGTAGTTTTGATTGGTGTAGTTTTGGTCGTCTCAGTCCTGACTGTTTCAGTCGCGACTTGCGTAGTAGTCATCTGAGTCGCAGTTGTCGGCGGTGCTGTGACCTCGGCCCCCCGGGGAGTCGTAGTGAGCGTCTTATTCGTAGTGAGCGTCTTAGTTGTTGGCATAGGGATTGTCGTGATCGCAGCCCCCCTCTCGCAGCACACCCTTTGAGAGAGGTGAGCGGTGGCTAAGTAATAACCTGAGGCTATCTCCTCGAGCGGGACCATCACTCCACTCACACTGGGCACTATCGTGAAGCTAGCGTTCGAATAATAGACGGGAACTCCGCTAACTGTCTCGCTGTAATAGGAGGACTCATATCCCTCTCCAGGCCTCAGAATTACATTGGGCGTCTCGCAAGCCAATATGGGTCCAGATTGCGACCTCATTATGCATATCCTAGTCAAGTTGTAGATGAGCTCCTTAGCCCCATTCCTGAACGATGCCCTGACCCTAACTGAGCTTCCATTCATCTCCTTCGTAACTTCGACGGATGCATCGCTCACCCCTCTCAACGCCCTCAACTTCCCCGAGAGAGATGTGCTAGGATAAGCGAACTCAACGGCTAGGGTATAGTTTCGACAACCGATATTACCTACTCTGAAGGTCCTGCTGACTCTTTCCCCTCTCTTCATGCTACCGATTCTCCAGATATCTCCGAAACCCCTTATCGTCACGTTATCTATATCATCCAACGCTGATACCTCTATCGTAGTGCCGCAATTGAAGTCCGTCCCGCGTATCCTCAGCGGAACTCTGGCCTCGGATGGGGGCCCCTCGTACCTCCACCTCACGTAGCTCCCCGGAGGGAGCCATTGATAGGTTAACGGGGGGCTCAGAGGCGTGCTGGATGGAAGGGGATAATCCAAGTAGAATGTGTAGCCAGGGGCATCGATATCCAGTGCTAAATTTGAGATAACATCGGGGGATGAGTTGTTAATCGTTAAGAATCCCCAGAGCCTGCTGACCGCATAGCTACCGTCTGGATTGAATGAGAGGGATGCGAACTCCCTTATCTCTACGCTCAAGCCCAGGGGATCTACGCCTACGTTGAAAGCATCGATCAAGTTGTAATCACCTGAGAAGGAGAGAGTCAGATAGACGTGCTTCGTCTCACCTGCATCTATCTGATCGAATGACCACCAGTAAACATCACCGCTAGAACCATAGGAATCATAATCCCCGCTCATAGAGGCTATATCCACGTTTTTCGGCTTTATCCAGTAAGCTATGATATTGTACTGCTTCAATCCGTGAGCTGTTACATTTAGGACAGCGGAGCTCCCGGATACTCTTATGGAAGCGGATACGTTCCTCCTGCATACGACGTGGAAATCCGGGCCGAACTCGGATGTCCCATTCAGAGTGGCTGTGGCTGTTATCAGGGAACCGCAGTCAACTTGAGGGGCAGCCAAGGCTCCCTCGAACCTCCCATCGCTACCGGCGGAGAGCCTCCCGAGCCATATCCAGCCCTCACCGTACTTATCTGGGAGAGTCCCGCCTAAGGAGAGATCGTTTCCTGTCAGATTATCTCCTTTCGTCGAGTTCCTGACTAAGTAGATGTCCACGATGGAGTTCGCGAAAGTTGAGCTTGGGCCCGTTCCAATATACCCACTCAGCTGAAGGGTGCTGCCGTAAAGGATAGCTGAGGTTATGACGGGATAATCCATCCCCTTGTTCGGCTGATTCGCTGATAGAGCTCCATCGTTGAGTGATACATCATCCCCATTCGGGTTGCCGGATATATCGAGGTCTATCCCTACCCTCGAGTTATTGAATATGCTGTTCCTCGTTATATTAGCTACGGAAGTTCCCTGAACGATTACCCCTATCTGATTCCCGTAGATCACGTTCTTCTCTATTAAAGCCTTAGTGTAGCTCGAGAGGACGCTGATACCCCACCTCGAATTATTCACTATCGTATTGTTCAGCACTAGATTCAATCCGGAGCTCTGCTCCGGGACCCAGACGATCAACTCTACACCCGCTCCTCCATCTATCGTTGATGTGTTGCCATCATTCCTATTCCTCTCAATGAAATTGTGGATGACTTTATTACCGTTAGTCTGGAGGCTTATCCCATCCCCGATGTTATAGCCAGCTCCGCACTCCCTCACCCAGTTATCCTCTATCGTGGCATTGGCTATGTTCCCGCTGTTAACGACAATTCCGTAAAGACCCGAGATCACTATATTATGCCTTATGAAAGCTGATAAATTGCTGGAGATTGTTGAAGTCGAGTATTTGCCCACGCTTATCCCGAAGATCACCTTTAGGGAGTTCGATCCATTCGCGTATGCTCCTATGAAGTTATCCCTTATCGTATATCTGTTATTGCTCCCCCTGACGATTATAGCGTAAGGCGCGTTGTATATACTGAAGCCCTCTATCTGAGCTCTACTAGCGCTCGCATTGAATACCTCGTAGCCATTGCCATCCACCTCTATCCTAGGGGTCTCGAAGTCTGGGATCCTGTGGTTATCGAGGCCAACGTACTTACCTTCCACGAATCCGTGAGCTCCTGATTGAGTCTTAGCCGTTAGGTTGACATCATCAGTCATCTGAGGAAGATTCGAGGAGAGCTTTATCCTCCATACGTCTATAAGGGATGAGCCCAAGCTCTCCTGCAAATAATTGGGATCGCTCTTAGGTATGAGGAAGTAGCTCTTCTGCATCCCCGCTACGGCATTCGAGTTCATTATGAACTGTCTTAAGCAGCCTTGGCATGTCCTAATCCCTGGATCATCATCAGCATCCCTAGTGTTCACTATCACCTCATAGCTGAACCCGAAGTCGAGGCTCTCCCCCATGTAATTGCTGGTAGCTATCGTAGTTATGTGCTCGCACCTATCTGGGATACGCCAGAGGGCTAAAGTATCTATGTAGTAAGTGGCATCCCCCTGAACTAACACTCTGTCGAAGCTATTGTAATTTGTATCAGTTCCACTCACCTGGGCAAGCAGGTTGCCATCTGTATCATAAAGCCTGAATATTATCGTGTTGTTAGTTAAGAGTATGAGCTTCCAGAAGTACCAACTCCCATCGGGAGGATTGTAATTATATGTAGATATCGCGGTCGCAGCTCCATTTGTCCTGCGGACTATCTGAATTCTATTATTCCTGTGATCGATGATGAAACCGTAGCCATTGTAATTGCTATCGACTAGGCTGACGCTGACCCTACTCCTCACCCCTATCGGTGTGGGCCTGAAAGCATAGCCTTGGAGGATGTAGCCCCTCCCTATAGTAGCCCCTATGAGCTTGTATCCACCGTTTGGCTCGTTATTCGCATTCCTGACGAGGCTGTAGCTACCGTTGTAGAACTCAGCATTTGATTGAGCGACACTGCCTAAACGGTAATTGACCCATTCCTGCCAGACCTCGAAGTCATCCCTGAAAATCAAGCTGAGGCAGGAGTCACTTACTGTGGGATCCAGCCCTCCATATTTTGCTTTGCCAACGTAAGCGCTACCATTCCACTCGACCTGATATGTCTGCTCGGCCCAGGTCTCATCTATAGAGTGGCCCGAATTGAGCTCGGCTGTCAGGTTCTTCGAGTTAACGACCACGAAGTATCTGCCGTCTCGGATTGAGAAAGTGTAGGAGCCATCGCTACCCGTCTTGCCCCAAGTGAATAAGGTATCATCGAGCGGGTTGAAGACATTATCTCCATTATCCTTAAAGGCATACACAAGAACATTACTCATAGGCCTATCCTCGCTGCCATAAGTAGCTAGAGGCTCCCTGTCCTCGAAAACTGTTCCTTTTACTGGCCCGAAATAGAAATATGTTTCATCTACATTGAAGAAGTCCGTGTAGTTGACTTCGAGAGGCCTCCCGGGTATGTGTATTAGCCCGGAGTAGCCTGGGTAGATTGAGGTAGAGGAATCGTTAGCTAGTACTATTACTCTCCACTTCCCGAATGGTGAGCCTTGCGAGAGCGTGTAAGCGTTAGCGTTAGTGTATATCCCATCGTTAGGAACAGCATCCCCATTCGTCCCATCATCGTAGAGTTGAGCTGTGGCCACTAGAGCACCTAGTGGATTGTATATCCTCGCTATTACGCTCGAGGGCTTCGCATCCACCTTAGCCTCCACTCTGACTGGACCATAGAGGAGGGTACCCTTCGGGGAGGTGACATTCAGGCCGAAGCCCTCGACCATGTTGGAAGCTAGGGAGGATGTTAAATTCACGGGAGCCCACGTCAAGTTATCTATATAGGCCCAAGTCTTATAGAGATCATCAGTAAATGTGTGAACGAGGAAGTAAGCTCTCACTGTCTGACCGGCGTAAGGCGAGAGATCTAATGAAGCTGAGAGCCAGCCTGAGTCTGCAAATGGCCCATAATTATCCCCTGGATTTGGATTGTAGTTGTCCACTATAGTAGTGAGAGTACCCCCAGCAGTATCCCTGAGCTCGGCCCTGAAGTAATCGTAGTTTGCCGAGTCCCATGACTCAACTCTATACCAGAAGTAGAGCGTACCTCCATCAGCTGGCACGGTGAACTCGTAATAAGCCCAAGTATCCTCCCCAGTATCAGTATAATCCTCGCTCCCGCTCGGTGTCCTATAGCCTAGAACGAGGGAGTAGCCACCGAAAACTGGATTCCCATCGTCTGTAATGTAGTTTGGAGTTCCGTATGGGTCGTAAACTGTGTAAGGGCCTGGGGGGCTCGCTTGTATTATCGATGATATAGTAGAGGGGTTCTTACCGTAGGTCCAGTAATTGAGCGTACCCGAATCCAGGCCTGCATTCAGAGTATTCAGATATGGTTTTGCCCCGTTCTCAGTTATATCGAAGTATATGTAGAATGTGGAGGGGCTCCCCAGATCTTTATGCAGGATGAACTTCACTCTTCCAATTCCGCTACCGAGCGGCACGAATTCCTGCTTAGGAACTAAGTTCCCCTGATCATCCACCACCCTGACTGAGTTGGGATCGAATGTCCCGGTGACGTTGAGAAGCGATAATAGTTTATTGAAGTCCACATCCAACCATATCGTGTGATCCTTTCTGAGTGTGGGGAGCTGCAGGGGGACCCTGTAGTGCCAATCGTACCCCCTAGCTACGCCATCTGGATCCCACCAGGGCGGGACCCCATATAAAATGTAGTAATATCTGCTCGGGTCATCGTAGAATACCAGCTCGTTCCCCTTCTGGTACCACGCATCTATTACCCTCGTCCCATTCTCATCCTCTGCCAGAACTTCCTTCACTAAAGCCCCCTTGGGAAGCTCAACTGATACCCTAACCCACCCGCTTTTCTCCCCCAGTTCCACCAATATCTTTCCATCTGCTATCAATCTGCTCCTAACTTTTATCTCCTCAGCTTCTCCTACTTCCTCCTCCATCACGAATAGCCCGTTTTTGAGCTGGAACATCCCCTTTAAATTCTCGAAACTTTCCACCCTGTAGAATTTTACCTTCCATTTCTTCCCAGATCCCTTGGCTGAGATTTCTTTCACTATCTTCGGCTCCTTATACAGCTTAACCTCCTTTCTCATCTCCTTCTCAATGCTCTTATTGGCTTCTGAGCTCTTTGGGCGCAGTATCATATTGAAAAGTCCATTTGCAGTACCATCGGGATCATTAGGAGATCCATCCTCCAATAGAAATTCCTGAACACCATCTGAAAATCTCGTCCTCAGGTGAAGTTGTTTCCCATCCTCACTGAATGCCTCCAGCTCCTCGGATCCATGGACTCTGAGTATCGCCGTGAAATTGGTATGGGATCTGACGCTGACGTATATTCCGCTCTCAACCTTAGCGGCTTTTACGCATGAACCATTAGCCTCAAGCCTCAGGCCATCTAGGGAAGTCGAGGAGCAGTTTTTACTCAACCTCATCTCAGCATTCCCGCACTTCAATATGACTTCCTCAGAATCAGGAAGGTATATCCTGAAGCTACCGTTCATCACTCTGGATTCTCCGCTCAAGTTCGAGGGCAGAGCGAGGTAGCTGACCGAATTCGGCGCTATGGAGTAATAGCTGACCCTGCCCTCCACATAGTCACCGGTGAAGCTAGCATCTATCGAGTAGCTGTCCACGTAAAAGTTCCTCGAGGCTCCATTCAGTTCTACCGAATACTCACCTATCTCAACGTCCCCGACCAGGGGATACTCATATATCCCCGGGGGGACTTCGGAATCTAGCAGAACCCTCCTGGTCGGGGACCTTATTATCAGGTTCCCTCCGGATGAGCATACCCTCAGCGTATCCCCCGGGAAGTAAACGTCCCTATCTGTAGATACACCCTTTATCTCGAAGGAGGATCTGAGGCCCCTCTCATCGTTTATAGTCACCTCAGCAGGTCCTCCGAGCTCTATGCTCCCATTGAATTGTGATGTAAAGTTCCAGAAGCAAGATTCCACAGTTATATTCCCCCTTATTGGCTCCCCGCTCAAGGCATCCTTAGCCCTTAGGCTCCCATTGGAGTAATCTATCTCTATACTCGTTACCACGAACTCCCTCTCGAGCGTTATATTGCCCATCTCCACTATCAAGCTGTAGTTACCGAGGGCTATGGGCTGAGGCAGTTTGAACCTCGAGGACCAGTGAGTGGAATTGACCCTCTCGAGATCCGGGATTATTGATGAGTTCAGGGGAGTTATTATCTTCAGATAGGGCTTCTCATCTCCCCTTATAGTGATCTCGACATCATCTTGAGGCAGTAAGTATTCCCTCATATATATCTCAGGCAGATGTATATTTTTGGAAGCTCTAAGGCCCGAGAAATTCGCCTCTATATAGTAATCCCCTGGATCCGCTTTAAATGGAGATTTGTAAGGCTCACCGTTAACGGTTATCGAGGCATTGACCGGTCCGAGGAGCTCGGTCTTAGCTACCACTTCTATAACGTTGGGCTCCGGAGAGAGGACTTCTATATAGAGCTCGTCAAGCGTGAAGTTAGCTTCCGCTTCAAATCCATCGCATGAGTTCACTATCCTGTAGACGCCCGGCTTCAGGCCCGAAGTATTGACCTTGAGCTCTAAGTAATCTGAGCTCCCTTTGAAGAGCTGTACGCTCAAATTCTCCCCTAGGAGCTTAACATCGCAAGCTCGGAAGATCCTAACATTCAGGATATCCCCAGGGCTCAAGAGTCCCCTATCCAGTTGTATCTGGGGTATCGCATCTATTAAGAGGATTGGGATGAGAGAGATGAATAAAATTAGCGGGACCCGCAATTACCTCCTCCTCATTAGGACTACAGCTACTATAGAAGCGGCTATTATTATCAGCCAGACTAAGGGGTACCATCTGACCCCTATGTTCGGGAGCGGGAGCGCTGAGACCTCTCCCTCTATATCTATAGCTTCTCCCGGCTTCAGGGGCCTTCCCTCTCCCTTCAGGTAAACTATGTTCATCCCATTCGGGGGTATCACCCTGAGATCAACTTCCTCAACTTCGTATGAGAAGGGCCCTATCCTCGCTTGGAACTCATCGAATATTATGCCTTTGCTCAGGAAATCCGATACCGTTACGTTGACTCTCACATTTATGGCCTTCCCTGGCTCTATTACCTCCCAAATCGAGTATCTTAAGTTGCTCCCGTTGACAATCACCTCAGTCTTCTTGCCATTGATTGAAGCTGATGCCTTCAATATCCTGCCGCTGTTGAACTCTAGGTAACCGTAGCCAGGCACCACTGGGACCCAGGCCCTGTTCTCTATCTCATAACTCAAGCTCATAGTGGCAGATCCGTCATCTCTCAAGGCTATTACCACCTCAGCTCTCTTGTAGATCAGCGGATCCTGAGCTGATAAGGGGAGCACTGAGAATAAAAGAAAGAGGATTATGGGGAGCGCTCTCATCTCTTCCTCCTCGCTAAGACTCCGGCTATTGAAACTATTAAAGCTATCGCTAGTAAGAGGGGCTCCAGTGTCGAAGCCCCGAAGCCTATCTTGCTGTTCGGGGAGGATATCGCTATAGCATCCAATGTATTCCTCGGATCGACTCCGACTATGAACAAGTTCGTGGCGTTATAGACTCCAGACCCGCAGACCCTGTACTTCACGAATATGGGGTTGTAGACGTCCATATTGAGGTTCTCATAACTCCCCTTAGCTGAGACCACGACCCATCCGCCGCCGCTCGTCAAGTTATCATCAACGTAAGCTACAGTGAAATCCGTAGCGCTGGGACCACTGCCCAAGGTGAAGCTGCTCCCCTCAGCGTAAGTAATGCCACCTATGTTAACGTTACTCCCATCCACGGGATACACTGATAACGTTACCGTGCTCCCATCCACTAGCTTGAAATCTATGCTCTTAGCGTTACCTGAGCCAGTCCCCTTGAAGTAAGCTGCGAAACCGTTCTGAGGGGCTGGAACTGGGTACGCTTTCCAGACGTAACCCCTGGAGTAGCCAGAGGGACTCGTTATCAAGCTGTAGTCTGGAGGGCTGCTTGGATCAGCGTCTACAGCTAGCATGCTGTGAGGCGTGAATATCATATTACCCTCGGTTCCAGCTGGATCCGGGCTGAAGCCATTCGGGACGACATCGTAGAACTCCAGATAGGGGGTCTCCCACTGACCCAAGTTCTCGAGAGATATTCCGAGGACGTAGCAGCTTGGAGATTCTGAGACGACCTCCTTCTTAGCTTTGACTAAGTAGCCCCTGACGGCCCATATCTCCTCGTAAACTCTATATTTGAGATCGCCGTTAGGCCAGACCGATGTGAAGTTGTTGTAGTTCCACCAGCCATTCAGCTGATCGTTAGTTATCCTGAACTTGGCCAGGGCCCATATCTTGGGGATCCCGTTGTAAGTGAATGAGAATGGCCCGTAAGTGTAACTACCTCCGGGACTTAGCTGCGTTATGTTGAATACTTGCTGACTATTGAATGAGCCGGATATAGCTGGGCTCGGAGTGTTGCCTTCTGTAGCCCATACTGTAGTATTGAATAGATCATATTTGAATTTAGCGCTAGTATCGTAGAATACGAGCGTCTCCTTCCATTGGTTAGGATTCGTTGTATCCTGCTCCTTCTTTGCCTCAACGCTAGCATCTCCCACAGCGAATACCTTACCTATCGTGAGGCCCGTGAATGTCCTCTCAGCCTTCAAATAGATATAGACCGTACCTAGCGTTATCTTCTGAGTTTCCCCGCCGACTTCACTCAAAGCAGGCGTTCCCGTTATGGAGAAAGTGGAGTTCCCATGTCCTCCAGCTGCTAGGGTGAACCAACCGTCCGGCCAGCTGCCGTCGTTTGTCCAGTAGAGCTCCTTGGAGTCGCTGGAGTAGCTTATGCCCCCCACGTTCGTCGATGGAGTTCCCGAAAATGCCGGGTTATTTGGGATGTTACTCCAGCCCTCAACTCCATTATCGGCTGGCAGGACCTTCCTGACCTTGACATCCACATCGAAAGCAAAGTTGTTAGTTATGTTCAGCTTCACATTCACAGTCGAGCTCACGCCATCCACTATCTTGAGCGGGTCGTACCTCTCCTCCACTAGTATCGGAGCGCATCCACTCCCGGTATAGGTGTACTTCAGCGTCACATTATCCCCGCTCCTGAGCTGGGTTATGTGCCAGAATTCATTAGCTCCTGAATTATCAGCCTGAACGTAGCTCGGAGGACTGCCTCTACTCACATTGGCATAGCCAGGTTTATAATGAAGCGATATCGTTAGTCCGCTCGGCTTGTTTATCGGAATCCAGATATCTGAGACGGTCTCCCCAGTATTGTTATTCTTAACTATTATGTAGCCCGTGACGTTCCAGGGGCCGCACAAATAACCGAAGCCCTCCGTAGATATAGTTGCATTGACGTACTCATTCACGATTATTGGTAGAGGGGTCTCCGCTGCTCTGAGATCCGGAGCCTGTAGGGTGAGTAGGACCAGCAGGAGCATGGCTACCGACAACTTTTCAATCATGACGACCTCCCGCGGATCTTTTGCTGACTATGCTCTCTAAAATTTAAACTTGACGGTTAACTTTCAGTTATCTAGACGTCAACTTGCTAACTAGTAGTGTTCTCTTTATAGATTTGTGAGATCAACACTACTGTTTTTAGTTCTTGAAATATTTTCAACAAAGTGGTGTAATACGCGTTCTCCCCCCCCCCCAACTGAGTAAAAAATTCCCAATTTCTCGATCTTATCGAATCGACAACATAATTAAAAAATAGTTGAGAGATTTGGATTTTACCTTCCTACCAAAAAATGCTTTATATTCCTAACAATTTTCTCATATCATCTACGATCTTTTGCAGATCGTCCAGCTTACTCCTCAGTTCGCTCAGCTTCGCTTCGTAATCCTTCAATCTCTCCTCGAGCTCCTTCTGAGGCCCCAATGTTGGAATTGGTATCTCTAGGCTGCCCTTACTCTTTATCTCCTCATAAGTCTCCTTAACAAGTTTACCCGCTTCAGTCTTCCCAGCTAGATGGTTTCTCACAGTCGCCTCAGTCCTTCCCAGCTCCTCAGCTATCTTGGAAGCTGAATATCCCGCTCTATCCCTCGCTAAAGCACCCGCTGCGATCAGGAGGGAATCAAGCCAAGTCAACCTGTCCTCGGAGCTCCTCACTTTCTCAAGCACATCGGGTCTCAGGAGCGTGCCCAGGAGTAGGGCCAGCTCCAGCTTCCTCACATCCTCCTTACCCACGGGTTTCAGGGGCACCTCCTCACTCATACCTCACCACACTCCCCTTAACTACCTTATCCGAATAGACCCTTATACCTTCATCAGTTATCTCGAATGGGTGCCTCCTCATATCGTGCTTAGTACCCCTCATCTTCCACACTATCATGCTCCTAACGAGCTCCCCATCGACCTCATCCAAGTCGAGCCTTATTATCCCATCGCTAGCGTGCTCCACCCCGGGCCCTCCGAAGCCCCTCTCAGTCACGCTGACTTGTGAGACCATGAGAGCTGTGACTCCAAGTCCTGAGAGAACTCTCTTCAGCTGCATCAACACGTTCCTAGCGCTCACGGGTCTCGTGAGGTAGAGAGTTGAGACAGAATCTATAGCGGCCCTCTGAGCCTTAGTATCCCTCAAAGCCTCCCTCAGCACGTCCATGAATTCCCCTATATCGTCTATGCTCCTCACAACATATCTCTCCCTCTTAGCGGCTTCCCCTATTCCCCCAGTGAAAGCATCGACTATTGCGAAGCTACCTTCCTCCTCATACTTCCTCACATCCCACCCGAAGGAAGC
Source organism: Candidatus Korarchaeum sp. (assembly GCA_020833055.1). Classification (GTDB taxonomy): domain Archaea; phylum Korarchaeota; class Korarchaeia; order Korarchaeales; family Korarchaeaceae; genus Korarchaeum. Next base: position 32,749 of record JAJHQZ010000002.1, read on the forward strand.
CATCTCCCTCCTCACTTGCACTGGATGTTCCTCTAAAGTGACCAGGACGCCTGGCTCTCCCAATGCTAGGCCCTGATAGAGGAACTGCTGGCTGAATATAGTCTTCCCAGTCCCTGGCCCCCCGGATAAGAGTACTATGTTCCTCTTAGGGATGCCACCGTTCACTAACTCATCGAAACCTGGTATGCCGCTTTTCACCCTCTCTACTATCATGTCCACCCCAGTAATACCCCTCCTCGGAGATAAAAAATTTTAGGTGGAGGGAGGCTCGGCTTCAAGTTAATCCGTATAATATTCCCTAGATGCGCATCTCACGCCCCCGCCCCCCGCCTCTACCTGCGGTATTTTGACCCTTATCACATCCAGCCCCCACTCCCTCTCCAGGTAATCGCTAGCCTCCTCATTGTAGGCATCGACCACTAACTTACCCCTCCCTATGTTGAGGGCATTAACTAAGGTTATCTCACTGCCCTTAGCCGGTATCTCATCTACCTCGACGCCTAATTCATTGAAAACACTTCCAGCATCGACAAAATCTATATTTTCACCGAATTTGAGGAATGAGTAGAAGCCCATCCTCCCGGGGCTTAGGAAAACGCAGGGGCCAGCGTTCATCATCACCACATCCAAGTGGACAGCCCCGGTCCTCCAATCCCTCATGTAACCCGGAAGCGGGACCCCGTATATATCTAGATCCACTCCTTTCAGGGAGAAATATTCCTTTATGAGCTCAATTGCGGCCCTGTTGCTCCCCCTTACCCCTATGCCCGTGAAGAGGGCCACTCTATCCTTCCCCCTCACTACTATGAAGTTCCCCCCTTCCGCTCTAGCCCTCACGATGCGCTTCCCATCCGACCAGAACCTGGGCCTGAAAGCTGGCTTTAGCCCTATTTTCGAGAAGAAATCTGCAGCGGCATCCTCCTCTCCTCTCCTATGCTCCAGTGTCATGTTCATTATCACCGGGGAGTTTGACCAAGCGACGCTGGGGTCCCTGGGATACCCCAGTTTAGGAAGCTCCTTCCTCAATTTGACCTTCACAGCATTGTAGCCGATTTCCCTCATTTCCTCGACTGAATCTCCACCATAGAAGATTACATTGATTCCCTCATTCTTTAGAGCATCTGCTATCGCTTTAAGATCCTCCACCCATCCTTCGAAACTCGGAGCCTCGCTACCATCGTAAGCTCTAGGCTTCCAGACGTAATCAGTCCATCTACCAATTACAGCCTCAAGGTGCTCTTTTTCAGGTAAAGCGAGAGCTATGTGAGACTTCTGACTGTCCTCCGATCTTATCTCCTCCTTCCTCCTCATCCTGCTGATCAGATCCTCGGCCCCCTCCTTCAGGGAATCGGGATCCTCCGCTCGGAGCAAGCATGAGATCAGATCTACCCCTATGAAAAGATCGGGTCTCGTCTTAAGATCCTTCAACTCTATGAACTCGATCTCAGGCTGAGGAGGTATTCCGGATGGATGAAATGCTCCCGTATAACTTATCCTCCTCAGAGGAGGCTCCCTGACCTCCTTGAGGGCTAGAGATAGGGCCTCGTCCTCCGAACTCAGCACTCCCTCGAGGGCTTCCAGTATCAAAACGACCCCCCTTATGACGGGGCTCAAATTTAAAAAGGCTGAAGTACTACCCTCCTCACGTTCAAAGCCCCGAGTTTCTCGAGCTCCAGGAAGCCCCTTATCGCCTTCTCAGCGAAGTAACCGCTTCTGAGCCAGTCGAAGAACCACTGCTCTAAGTACCTCACATCCCCCTGCTCCATCCCATATCCCCCCTTGATTAAGAACCTCAAGTTCGAGACTTCATGAGAGCCCACGGGCTCCGAGGCTATTATCGGTATACCCAGAGCTGCATAGAACGATAGCTCGGATGGTTTCGTCCATAGGATATCGCTCTTCCTGAGGGCTGAGTTAAATTCCCTTATATAGCTCTCGGGGTCCTCGCTGAATATCAAGCCCACTCTATCCCTCAGCCCGAGCCTATCCATCCAGTGTAGGTAGTAATCCCTGAGCTTACTCCTCACACCGACTGATATCAGGAGCTTGAGCTCCCCCTTAGCTAAAATATCCCTCAGCTTCCTCATCAGAGCCACTCCCAGCCTAGCTTGGACTCCAGCTCCCCCCACTGAGAACATTATCGTTAGGGGATGATCAGAGCTACTGGGCATCCCTCCGAGCTTCTCCTTCAACAATGAGGAATATTTATCGATGAATATACCGTTGGGATCGAGATTTACTAGCCTCTTCGAGAAATCCCCCTTCAAGATGATCATATCCTCCCCTATGAGCTCTAGGGGGAGGGGGAAGCCCGTCACGTGTATCTCTCTCCTCACACCGTAGTCTCTAAGCCTCTCAGCTACCCTGGATGTCGGAGCTAAGTACTTGATCCTCGATGCCTTCGGCCTCAGGGGCGCCCACGTCCTAGCTATATCGGCATCACAGACGAGACAGTAAATGTCGCCAGGGTAATCGTAGTGCTCGGCCATGAAGGCGGGGATGAAGTAAGTGGATATAAGCGGCAGGGGCTCTCTTGAAAGCCTCTTTATGAGATCCCTCCCGAATCCGACTTTAAGCAACCCGTATATTATTAGGAGGGCTAAATTGGGCCTCGATAGATCCCTCCTCGGGTAAAAGCTCGGTACCCTCTGGAAGTAATCGAAGGTGAGGAAGGAGAGCTTCCCTATAATGGGAAGCTCAATGGATCTCGTGATCCCGGAATAACCGGATGAGAGTATGCTCCAGATGATCTTATCCTTCTTCGGGATCCCCTCATAACTATCGGCCCTTATCAGCTCCGAGAAATCCCTGAGAGGGTAAGCTGCCCTGAAGTGACCGTAGCCCATCATTGAGTACACGGCGTAGCTCATTCCACCCCGATTCATATTAGTAAATATAAAATGCTCAGCCCTCCAAATAATAGCTTAGCTAGCTCCACGTAACTCTCCCGATGACATCTATATGGAAAATTTTCCAGTCAGCTATCGTCTTTTTGAAGTGCTTCCAGTGGAAACGAAACATTTATCAATTTCTCCCAACTAAGAACCGCACCGGGTGGTAGCATGGTCTCGGTATATGCTGAAAAGATTTTACGGATAAACTTGAGGGAGAAGAGCATAAAAACTGAGGCCCCGAGGAGGGACTGGTTAGCCCTGTACCTCGGGGGCAGGGGGCTGGGGATAAGGTACGTTTACGAGGAGGTCCCTCCTGGAGCTAATGCCCTGGGCCCTGAGAATAAAGTAGTCATAGCGACTGGCCCACTGACAGGCACTATAGCCCCTCTCAGCGGGAGGTTCACTGTCGTCTCCAAGTCCCCGAAGACCGGGACGATAAACGACAATTACGTGGGAGGTTCCTTCGGCCCCGAGCTCAAGTATGCCGGTTACGATGCTGTGATAATAGAGGATGTGGCTGAGAAGCCCGTGTACATATACATAAGCGATGGGAATGTCGAGATAAGGGATGCCAGTCACCTCTGGGGGATGAAGGTAAGGGAAGCTATGGAGGAGCTCAGGAAGGAGAATGGTAACGTGAGGACAATGGTAATAGGGCCAGCTGGGGAGAAGCTGAGCTTGATCTCCTCAGTCCATGTTGATGAATACTTCGTAGCTGCTAGAGGAGGGATAGGGGCTGTCTTCGGATCCAAGAAGTTGAAGGGCATAGTTGTAAGGGCGGAGGAGAGGAAGATCGAGCTTCCGAACCCAGGAAGGTTCAGAGAGACTATATCGAGGTTGATGAAGGAGAGCGTGCTCACAGAAGCCAACATCTGGGCTAAAACAGATGGCACCCCTATAATAGTTGATCTGAGCAATAATGTAGGGGCCCTCCCTCACTTAAACTTTAGAGAGGGATATTATGAGTACGCGAAGTTCATAAACACTGATGTGGTCAAGCAGAAGTTCCACAGCAGGTTCGCATGTCACTCCTGCCCGTTGGCTTGCAAGAGGAAGATAAACACGAGGAGAGGCGTCATAAAGGCCCCTGAGTATGAGACAATAGGGATGATGGGATCCAATTTAGCCCTTAAGGACATGGATGACTTAGCTTACGCTGCTGAAGTCGCTGACAATCTGGGCTTAGATACCATAAGCCTGGGGAACTTGCTCGCCTTCATCCTGGAGCTCAAGGAGAGGGGGATAATATCGAAGGAGGAGATAGGATTTGATGTCGATTGGGGGGATGCGGACGGCATAGTGAAGCTGATCGAGATGATAGGATACAGGAAGGGATTCGGGGACCTAGTAGCTGATGGAGTGATGAGAGCTGCTGAGAGGATAGGCAGGGGCAGCGAGAGATATGCGATGCACATAAAGGGGTCAGAGATACCAGCATACGATCCGAGGGGGAGCTGGGGCATGGCATTAGCTTACGCTACTTCAGATAGGGGGGCCTGCCACCTCAGGGCCTGGACTATAGCGAGCGAGGCCTTCGGTAACATGCCCCCGCACACTTACGAGGGGAAAGCGAAGCTCACGAAGGACTTGCAGGACCTCAACAGCGTGAAATGGAGCCTCATAATATGCGATTTCTGGGCTCTTGGCTTCCAGGAGATAGCTGATCTCTTATCAGCAGCTATGGATAAGGAATTCACAGTACCCCAGGTCCAGGAGATAGGCGAGAGGATATGGAACCTCGCAAGGATGTTCAACTTGAGGGAGGGCTTCACTAGGAAGCACGACTATCCCCCGGATAGGTTCTTCGATGAGCCCCACACGAAAGGGCCAACTGCAGGCATCAAGCTCGATAGGGAGGGTTATGAGAAGGCCCTAGATGAATATTACGAGCTCAGGGGATGGGACAGAGAGGGAAGGCCGAAGAGAGAGACTCTGGAGAGACTAGGCCTCTCCAAAGATCTCAAAATCTGAACTCTTTTTTTAGAAGTTATTATGCCATGAAAGTCCATGCTTTGGAGATTTCTAGCTAGGGAGATCTCCACATTTCCTTCCAATTTTTGAGTTTCTATGTTGTACATTGCTTAAATTCGTGAGGAGAGGCATTAGGGAATCTCCATACATTCAAATCTTTATTAAACTTCTCGGAAAGGTAAAATGGGATCTCATTTATGTAGATCGGAGAATCGATTATAAGTATAGGATCCGGGAAAAACATAATATTATCATTTATCGAATAAAAATCATTATAACATTACCGATCATTATATACCAATGTGAATATGATATCTTCGGATATGAAATAAAATAAAAATAATAAATCCGGATATAGATGTAATTTTTATATTCGAGCACTCATTCAGGGACTAGGTGGTCCCTTTGGTCAAGATAGTCGTGCTTGGCGCTGGAGTAGTCGCCCCAGCTATCGTATACGATCTAGCGGATGATGAAGTGAGTCCTCATGTCGATGAGATAGTCGTCGCTGACATAAGTGAGGAGAAAGCTAAGAGAGCTGTGGAGGGGGCTAAGAGATTCACTAAGAGGAAGAAACTAGATTACGCGAGGGTTGATGTTAGGAATGTGGATGAGACAGCCGAGCTTCTGAGAGGAGCTGATGTAGTTGTCAACGGGATAATATACTATTACATACCTCAGGTGATGGAGGCAGCACTCAAAGCAGGAGTCCACTACACGGACCTTGGCTCTGAGGTACCTATCTTGAAGAAGCAGTTCGAGTTCGATGAAGCTTATAGGAGGGCCGGTTTGCTAGCGATACCCGGGATGGGGGGATGCCCGGGGATGATAAATGTAGCCGCTAGGTACGGGGTAGAGCAACTGGATGAAGTTGAGAGAGTGCTTCTGAGGGAGGGATGGGTGGATTTCAATGATTACGACTCCCTCGGTATACCCCTCCCCGTCCCCTACTCGCTAGATTGCATATTGGATGAGTACATGCACCCAGTTGAGGTCTGGGAGGACGGCAGGATAAAGCTAGTAGATCCCGTCAGGCCCGAGGATAGGGAAGTAATCCACTTCCCTCCCCCCGTAGGCACTCAGGAGCTCTACTACATAGAGCACCCCGAGGTCTGGACGATAGGGGAGACTTTCAAGCATAAGGGCCTCAGATATGTCGACTACAAACTCTCATACCCCAGGGAGCTCTACATGAAGTATAAGTTATTGACGGATCTGGGGCTCACTAACGATAAGCCGGTAAGAGTGGGGGACGTCGAGATAGTACCGAGGGACTTGCTCAAGATGCTGGTCAACGAGACCTTCAAGGGGAAGGAGATACCGCCTAACGATTACGATATAATGAGAGTTATAGTCGAGGGGAAGAAGGACGGGAGGAGGGAGAGGATCACGATAGACATACACACCGAGTGGAATAGGAAGTGGGGCTTGACAGCACAAGCAGTGACTGTAGGGACTCCTACATCGATCACCGCACAATGGATGGCTAAGGGATTGATAAAGGAGAGGGGCGTGAAGAACCCTGAGGAAGTAATAGATCCTGTGCCCTTCTTCGAGGAGCTGAAGAAGAGAGGGATAAGGATACACGTGCAGAGGGAGTTCCTAATCTAATTTTAATTTTTCAGTAAAAAAATCAAAATCTCGCGATGAACTCGCAGTACTCATCCCCAGCAGCTTTACATCTCGTCTCTCTAACCTCAACAGGAGATCTGAGTATCCTGGTCAGGGCCCCAGTGATAACCCCCTTCGTGAAGTAGCATGATGGCTCGTTCGACTTCGGGCTTGCTTCCGCCTCTAAATTCTCCTCGATCTTGATCCTCAAGGAGTTCTCACCTATCTCTAGGCTCGATCTACCCCATCCCGAGGCGGCTAGCATACCGGACATGACATAACGTATCACATCCATCGGTTCCTCGATCCCAGCTCTCCTCGCTATATCTACGTAATTTTCCGCGAATCCCTTCCCCATCTCATACCCTATCCTGTATATTATCGCGTGATAAGCTTCGGAGCCCAGTATAGCTGTTAGATCTGATGTGAGCGTCTTCCAAGCCTCCTCAGTCAGGGTGAAGATCCTGTCATCGTAACGCATCAGCGGGAAGTTCAGCGTATCTATGAGGAGGCCATTCTTCTCAGATACCTGGTATAATATTCTTCCAATTCCATCTATAGATGAAAATCTATCTCTAATATCGCTTACTATGGATTCAGGTTTCCCGGATATATTAACGACTAAGTAGATCGCTCCCCTCCCCCCCTCAACGTAGGCAGATATGTTATGTAGATTCAATCCCAGATCCCTCAAGACATCTGTTAAGTCCCTGATAATCCCCATCCTATCTCTAGTCACTTCTATCAAAAAAGCTGCGAGCCTATCTCCCGGCGATATAGTCACTCTAGTGAGAGGGACCCTGAAGCCCGCTGATCCTTCCCTCATGAATATCCTCTACTTCCGCTACCTGAATATTTTAAACTTCATCCTCGGGGGATCTCTATCTTAAACTCGCAGTACTCATCCCCCTTAGCCTTGCATTTGACTTCCTCTATCGAGATAGGCCTATTGAAGATGCTCTCTAGGCCCCCTTTCCACATGCCCTTCGTCATATAGCATGATGGTTCCTTCGATTCCCTATCGACCGCCTCGAAGTTCTCCCTTATCCTGAGTGAGAAAACCCCTCCGGCTTCCTCTAGTGAAGCTATGCCGTAACCCGAGGATGCATAGAGGGGGACTGAGATATGCCGAAGTATCTCGAAGGGATCCTTAATGCCCACTCTCTCAGCTATTTTGAGATGACCCTCCGCGAATCCCTTCCCCATCTCATACCCTATCCTGAAGAGTATCGCCCCCGAGGCCGAGCTCCCTAGGATCTTAGATAATTCCTCTGAGAGGGAAGTTATAGCTCTAGTATTTAGGGCCACTAACCTCACAGTTCCCCTTAAGAAGGGGAAGAGACGGTAAGGTATCAGAAGCCCTTCTATATGAGATTCCTCATATTCAACAGATCCTATCCCTTCTATCGATCCCAAATGCCCCTTCAACTCCTCTATATTCACACAATCGGGCCTCTTAGCCACTATTATTATGAGGCCCTTCCCCTCCTCTACATGAGCTAAGTTATGGACGATATTCATCCCCCTAGATGAGAACTCCTCCGCGACTTCAGCGAGTATCCCGGGTCTATCGCGTAGTATCTCGAGATAGAATATGGAAAGCTTCTTCCCCGGAGATATCGTGAGGATAGGTATCTCTATGGGGAAATACCGGCCTCCCGAGAACTCGTGCATACTCATGCTCTCTGTTAAGGGAGAACTCTCACTTAAAAATTTTGATAGTAGTTGAGCAAGTCAGTCTACACGCTCTATGAGGACCGGCCCCGGGAAGATCCCCATGGACCAGAGCCTCTGGATGAGGAGGAACTTATCTGAGTCGTTATCTATCACCCTCTCACCAAGTATCGCGACGTACTTTCCACTGAATGAGCCCCTTATCCTCTCCTTATTATTAATGAACCACAATCTGGCCCTCCTATACTCCAGGAGATCCCTCTCAACGCTCATCGATCCTTAGACTCGAGGAGTTAAGATAAGGATGAAGTATGAGATGTATTACCCGATTATTACGGAACTGCTAGCCCCTAGTGAGGCTAAGCTATGCCGAAATGACACGAACTTCTCCGATTAGATATTTTAAGGATGTTATTTTTGAGGTCACGCGACCCCGAGCAGTATTAATGCGATTTCCTCCCCACTATGAATCCCAGGAGTACACCGAGTATTAAGGCCGCAATTAGGTAGGTCTCCTGAATCCCGCTCTCCTCCTTCACTGTCTGCGTTACAGTCACCCTCTCTACTGTTGAAGTGGTCTCCATGGGGCTCTTAGTCTCTACCTGCTCCCCAGATACTTGAGAGAGGAGGGAGATTACGTGAGCGTGAGCGGAGGCCAGCTCGTAATAAGCTATCGACTCCAAGATGTTCCCCTCCATGGAGGATGCCATCTCCGAATAGCTTAGGGCTAAGACTGGGATTATCCCCTTAGACATTAGTGCATTTATCGATGAGTAGCATGAGCTCTTAACGGCTTCCTCAACAGCATTAGGATCGCTAGTGAACCACTCATGTATCGAGATTATGCCATATGCTAGAGCTGTAGTAGAGAGGCCTATGCTCCCATAGTAATCCCCTGAGGAGAAAGCTGTGTTAGCATCATTCAAGTTCGAGTAAGCTTCTTTTAAATAGCTTGAGCTAGCTCCTATTTCCTCTATCAAGCTCTCCGAATATGATATGACGCTCTCGGCTTCATATAAGATCGCAGAAGCCACTTCCTTCACCCTTCTCTCATCCACTTGCATCCTCTGGCTCAGCCCCATCATATCCATCCAATTAGAGGCTGAATCGGCCCTCCAGTAAGCGTAAGTCAAATAGTGTATTGCTCCCCATTCCATTGAATCGAGATAGCTTCCCTTGGAGGCTAGATCTGCTGCCCTCTTGAGGGCATTCTTCGCATCATAATACCTAGCCTTAGAAGCTATTATCGCCTCAACCCCGCTCAGGTCCTGAGGCTTCGTCGAATTGAGCCTCTCACCGACTTCCTTCAGCTTCGAGTCCGCTCTCCTCATGAGCTCGTTCACAGCTTCCTCGCCCCTCAGAGCGTAATTCAAGAGGGATCTAGCGTAATCAGCCTCAACTACAGATCGAAAAGCGTAACTAGCTGCTGTGTATAAGTTCCCCTTCGCCATCTCATCCCTAGCGGAAGATGAGTAGTTCTCGGAGTCCGATAAAATGCTGTTTATAACTCTCTTGCTCAAAGCCCCTAGCTTCCCGATCTCAGATCTGACGCTCCCCCTTATGGCCTCTGATTGATTCAGGTAATTCCTCACCCACTTACTCAGGAGCTCCTTGACCTCTCTAGGTATCTCAGGCCTCTCCGATGGCGGCCTCTCTATCCTCAGACCCAGCATGTAGTTCAGGGCATCCTCTATCGTGCTTACCTCGACTACCTTCACCCCTAGCTTAGCCCCGAGCTCGCTTATATTGACCTTCCTCTTCTCGACAGTCGTCAATATGAGGGGACCTATCCTGACTTGCTTAGGCACTGTCTCCTCCACTATCTCCTGACCCGCTGGTACCAAGAACATCTTAGCCCCAGCTCTCGCTGCCGCCTCCAGTTTCTGAGGTATCCCTCCCACGGGGCCTATTATCCCATCCAAGTTTATCATCCCAGTTATTATGATATCCTGTCTGACCTGCTTCCCCAGGATGGCTGCTACCGTAGCTACTGTCATAGCGGCCCCTGCGCTAGGGCCTCCCACCACAGTGCTCCCAGATTCCAATCTGTAGTAGAAGTTCATTGATCTCGGGTCTATCCCCAGTAAGTAGCTAGCCACTAAGGCAGCTGTCCTAGCTGCGCCCTGCGTATCTATCTGCGTGAGGGGCTCCGCTGAGAAGTAAACTATTCCCTCTCCCTTCTCGACTTCCACTGTCAGGTTCCCCAATGTCCCTGAGAGTATCCCATCGGGCGTCTGATAGACAGCCGGTACCCTCAAGAACGCCCTGCTCCTCTCAGCTGTAGATGGGATTAGGGGAATTAGCATCAATATGAGGAGCATTGCAAAGATCTTACGCATGATGATCGCCGGAGCTAAGTCCTGATCCGCTTAATAACCCTTTCATGGCACCCGCAGAAAACTTTCTAAAATATATTAAGCATTTAACTTAAGTAATAGATACATTTATTTGAGAGTGGGAGGTAGCTGACTTATGGCTTGGAAGCCGAAGAGGAAGGCCTCCCTCAGTCTGGAGGATTTCATGGTAAGGAATCCGATTTCCCTCCCTGAAAATGCTTCAGTAGATGATGCCTTCAAGGTGATGTGGGAGAACAGGATAGGGAGCGTTCTCATCGTTGATAGCGATGGTAAGCTCAAGGGGATAGTTACTCAGAGGGATCTGCTTTATGCAGGATGCAGGGGACTCATAGGAAAGAATGTGAGCGTTAAGGAGATAATGAGTGAGAATCCTATAACTGCGAAACCATCTGATTCCCTTCAGGAAGCTGTAAGGAGAATGAGGGTCAATGATGTCTCCCATTTACCGGTAGTAGATGATCAGGGAAGGCCAATAGGCATATTCTCGATGAGAGATGTCATAGATATATTCATGCTCCTAGTGGGGACTCTATTCTCCGAGATGAGTTGAGTAATCCCTCCCCTTCCAACTCACCTTCCTCCCGAATGAAGCAGCTAGGAGGGAGAGAGCTATCAGCGAGAGAGCTATGGGGGATAATATCATGGATTCTGGCCTAAACTTCACCTCTATGAAGCTCAAACTCGCATATGAGAATACGCTGACTAAGTAGAATATCGCTAACTCCACTCTTATCAGTCCGAGATAAGCGAGTAATGGTGAGGCGTATATCGTGACCGCTGTGTAGCTCAGGGCTAGGAATATCAAGATTGATATCAATTTACTCGGCATAGCAGCGGACCCTATCCTCTTGATAGTCTCATACCCTTCCCTCCAGCTCCTTATCCAGCTGCTCTCCACTACTCTACCCATGAAGAAAGATATCCTAAGCCCCTTAGCCACAGCTAACCTAGCGAGATCAGCGTCCTCAACTAAGCTGCTCCTCACAGCTTCATGGGTCCCGATCGACTCATAGGACTCCCTCCTCCAGATGCTGAAAGCTCCCATAAGCCATGCCCTTCCGGGGCTCATCTTCCAATACGGGAAGAGCAACCTCACTAGGGATGTCAGGGCCACTTCGATAGCTCCGCAAGCGAGACTCCCGCAACTTATCCTCGGGACTTGGGAGAGAGCATCGAACCTCTCCGTTAAGGAGATGGCTGCCTTCGGGTCTCTCATCACTACAGTATCAGCATCCAAGAACGCGATTATGTCCCCTGAGGAATGAAGATAGCCTTGATAACATGCCCAGGACTTGCCAGACCAACCTTCCGGCTTCTCAATCAATCTTATCAACTTGCACTTCTCATCTAACTTGGATAGGGCTTCAGCCTCTGTAGAATCCTCACTGCAATCATCCACTACTATCAGCTCATCACAATCCCTCAGCCAAGGGAGTAGAGAGGATATGCATTTCCCTATCTTCCCCTCCTCGTTCCTAGCCGGGATTATGTAAGATATCGATGCCCTGACATCTCCCCCCGGTCTGGGGAGCCTGAGGAAGCCTATTATGGACTTAATGAAGTTTACAATCGCGTAAGATCCTATTAACGCTATGCTCAATTGGAGAAACATAGAATTTGATAGCCATCCATTATTTAAGTTTTATAGCTGTCCAACGGGTATCGCACACATAGGATTAATCTCCTCAGCCTCTAGCTCGCGTATGCTGGGGAAGGAGGTAAGGCTCTCAAGGATAATGAGGGGCGATAGGATATTATGCATACCCATGGATCACGGTGTGACGGACGGCCCGATAAAGGGGCTAACGGATATCAATTGGATCGTTAACGAAGTAGCTAAGGGGGGAGCCACTTGCGTCGTCCTCCATAAGGGGATGATAAAGGCCCTGAGGAACGCTAAGATCCCCTTCCTCATGCACATGTCAGCTAGCACATCCCTCGGGCCCGAGCCAAACAGGAAGGTGAGAGTGGCCAGCGTAGTTGAGGCAGTCAGGTTAGGGGCAGATGGCGTGAGCGTCCACGTAAACATAGGAGGGGAGAGGAGCGAGCCTGAGATGTTGGAGAAGCTCGGATCTGTCGCTTCTGAGGCTGATGAATTCGGCATGCCCCTTCTAGCTATGATGTACGCTAGAGGGCCTAACATCAAGGATAAGTTCGATCCCAAGGTTATCTCGCATGTAGCTAGAGTTGGGGCTGAGTTGGGAGCTGATATAGTCAAAGTTCCTTACACGGGGGATCCGGAGAGCTTCAAGGAGGTGACTAGGTGTGTGAGCGTCCCAGTGATAATAGCCGGGGGCCCCAAGATGGACAGCGAGAGAGAAGTCCTTGAGATGGTTGAGGGAGCTATGAGAGGGGGAGCAGCTGGTGTATCCATAGGGAGGAACGTCTTCCAGTATGAGAGACCGGCTAGCATGGTTAGGGCTATAGCTTCGATAATCTTCGATGGTCTGAGCGCGGAGGAGGCGATGGATGTACTTGAAGATAGTGGCGACCCTGAGCGATCCCGATGATCTGAGGGAGAATATAGAGAGGGCATTTAAGATGGGAGCTGACTTAGTCGAGCTCAGAGTGGATCTAATTTGGGAAGAGCTTCCATCCGCGGATTCCTTGAACAGCTTGATACGAGGGTTCAACGATAGGATAATAATTACCTATAGGAGCAGAGCTCACGGTGGTGAAGGGGATCCTCAAGATGCGGAGTGGCTGAGATCCGTATCGAAGATATGTGGGTACGTGGATGTCGAATATGAGAACTCCAGAATCGGGATAGAGAATGCTATACTCTCTTGGCACGATCCAAGAGGTACTCCCAGTTACGAGGAGCTCCTCTCTATATGCGAGGAGTTGCTCTCCTTAGGGAATATAGCCAAGGTAGTGACTTACGCGAGAGATGAGAGGGAAGCTTATAGAGTACTCTCCCTCTACAAACTCGGGTATAGGGGGAGGCTAGTCGCTTTCTCGATGGGGGAGAGGGGTTCATTCAGTAGGAGGCTCTCTGCTGCTCTGGGATCCCCCCTCATATATTCTTACTTGGGCAGAGCGGCTGCGGAGGGGCAGATCAGTTTAGATGAAGCGATCCTCCTCAAGGAATTACTCTCTTGAGGAGATAAGGAATATCCTTTATCCTCTCATAAGTCCTCGCTGGATTGACTTTCCTCAACCTCTTTAGAGCTTTTATTAGGGCTTCATCCACTATATCTGATCTGAGCATCACTCTCTCTATAGCTTCATCGAATTCCTCAGGCACGTAGGAAGCGAGCCAGGCCCAGCTCATCAAGTAACTATACCTATCGAGGGAATCTAAGATTCCAGGATCCCAGATAGCTACTATAGGGTAGACGAACCTGGAAAGGAGCTCCTTTCCCCCGCACCTCTCCAGATCCCTAGCTATCTCATAAGCCCTCCTAGGGAATGACATAGCTATCCTACCTAAAGCCACGGCTAATATGAGCCTCCCCTCTGATAGCTCGCACCAGCACTTCACGAGTTGGAAGTCATCCGGATTCATGATCCTACCTATCCTGTCCCCCAACATCGCTGAGAAGTAATTTGGGATACTCATCTTCGTCGGAGTCCTGCAATCAGCTGTCTCCTCTCTCAGGACCTCTGAGAAAGATGAGCACCCCCTCCTGAGGGCTTCCAATAACTTCGGCGCTATTTCATCTGGATCGGGGCACTTAATCATAATCCCACCCTCCTCATTATCTCCCTCTTCACGCTCTTAGCTTCCCTCAGGAGGTTCTCTATCTGCCAGCTATCGAAGATAGGATGTTCCAGGAGGAATAGTATGGACTCCAGGAGGGAATTCAAGTATCTAATGCTCCCAGAGATCCTCTCCTCAGATAGAATTAAGTTAGTGCTGGGAGGGTATTCGGGGATTAGCTTTCTCAATGTCTCGAGATCTATCATGCACCCCACTTCCCTGACTGAACCTCTCCTGAGGGCTCCCTTATCGTAACCGTAAGCATAGAGCTCCCCCGATGCTCTGTGGCCCAAGAGGAGGAATGGGATGAATATGGCATCGATGCCCTCTGAAGAGGCTTCCTCCTCCATCTCCCTCAGATCCTCTATTGATAGGAACCCCGTGACCAAGAGGACCCTCAACCTCCCTCCCCTTCTGCCCAATTCCTCCTTTACTTCGTGCAAGATCCCGGGCCTCAAGTCGGGGAAGATAGATATCAGAGCTATATCCCCCGATCCCTTTGGATCTCTCGGATAGGGGATTATCCTCTCCCCTATCTCACCGTATACCACTGGCCTCCCGAACCTCTCCAATGAGAACCTCGAGATGACAGAGCTAATCCCCGGATCCCTCAGGAGCTCTATTAGGGGTTCCCCGCAGATATGGGGGAAAGATGCATATTTTATTAAGGATGGTAGCTCCAAAATGTATACATTGTGTGGTATTTTTGCTTTGAGGAGTCTGCAGCTTCTATTATCTACACTGGGTATATTTATTTGAGACGTCTCGATTATCTCTATACCGAACTCCTCGATTAACTCATCTAGATCATAGAGCCTAGGATCCAAACCTCCTCTTCCTCCTCTGATAATCCCTTATAGCCCTCAGCAGATCCACTTTCCTCAGCTCTGGCAAGTAGACCTCGCAGAAGTACAACTCTGAGTAAGCCGATTGCCAGAGCAGGAAGTTGCTGAGCCTCTCCTCCCCCGATGTCCTTATTATTAGATCTGGGTCCGGTAGATCTGGAGCATATAGGTGCATCCTTATAACATCATCATCTATCTCATCTGGATCCAAAACACCCTCTCTCACTTTCCTCGCTATCTTCCTCACAGCATCAACTATCTCAGCCCTTCCCCCATAAGCTACCGCTAAGTTCAGTGTCTTACTCGATCCCGATGTAGAAGCTTCTATCTCCTCAGCCATCCTCCTTATCCCCTCTGGTAGCATATCCTTCCTCCCGACTATCCTGAATGAGACCCCTCTCTCCTTGAGAGTGCTTATATTCTCCTTGAGCTCGAGCAGTTTCTCCTCCATAGCTCTGAAGACAGCTTCCACTTGATCCCTGGGCCTCCTGAAGTTCTCAGTTGAGAAAGCGAATAAAGTCACATGCTCAATCCCTAGATCGAGCAACCATTCAAGGAGCTCTCTAGTCTTATTCGCCCCGATCCTATATCCTTCGAGCCAGCTCAAGTTCCTCTTAATAGCGAACCTCCTGTTCCCATCTAGTATTAGAGCGACATGCTTCGGGATAGGTCCCTCCCTAACTACAGATTCTAAGTACCTCAAGTAGAAGGGCATCCCTAAGAATCTAGCTACCCTATAGATCGCGTTTAGTAGCCCCAATCCATCTCCCCTTCCCCATTTATATCAGTCACTTTATCAAGCATTTAGTTATAAGGACTCCAGGGTATTCTAGGGGCTCTGGGGAGGGCCTTTAGTCTAAGAGATCGACTCCTATCGATAGAATAGGGATTTCATAAGAGTTAGTTCAGTGCTCGATAGCTCTCGATCACAGATCTTACAGACCCTAGGCTACTCTAGGGAGAGCACATGAGCTGGGGCCCGTCCATAGGGATTCATGCTCCCTCATCCACTGATCCTGGGAGCCAGGGATATCTCATCCGGCTTCCCTAAGAATGAGCAGCAGATTCGCCCTAAAATACTTCATTGGTCATCATAACTCTCTAAAATCCTATCCGGCCTTCGTATGTTCGAGCTACCGATATATTCAGATGTCAAGAGTTCGCGGTAATCGTTTATAACTTGATCCCCTCCTCTACTCGGGGAACCCATGGATGAGATGGACAGGAAGATCTTAAGCATATTAGTGAAGAACTCTAGAACTCCTTTCACAGAGATAGCTGAGCAACTCGGAGTCAGTGAAGCGACTGTAAGGAAGAGAGTAGATAAGCTCGTCAGCAGCGGCGTGATAAAGAAGTTCACAATTGAGTTAGGGGAGGACGCGATGCGAGCGATCGTGATGATTAAGGTGAGACCCGGCTATAACATCCCGAAGGTAGCGAAGGAGATAGCTAGCATAGAGGAAGTGATGAGGGCTTATGAAGTCACTGGGGAGTATGACATAGTAGCTGAGGTAGCTAGCCCGGATACAGCTTCCTTGAATAGGACGATAGAGAGGATAAGGAGCAATGAGGGAGTCGGCGGGACCCTGAGCATGATAGTCCTCGCTATATGGTGAGCTTGAGGCGAGCTCACTGAAATATTTAAAATGTCCCCTCCCCCCTACCGCTGAATGATGATGGAAGAAATGCTGTTCATCTTCAATTCATTTGAGGGAGCTGCTATAATAATTCATAGAGGCCTCATTGCAATAAAAAGCCCTAATATATCTGGAAAAAGCAAAATACTTGATGCAACTGCTCTTTTGATGGGATGGAGGGCTGAGGAGCTCAGGGCATCCGGGCTGGAGCATCTAGTCAAGAGGGGAGCCCCTTGGGCTAAAGGAAGCTTGAAGATAGTGAACTCGGGGGAGAGGATCGAGATCCGGAGGAGGGTAAAGCCGGATGGAAAGATCCCTCACAGAGTGAACGATAGGTCCTTGCCAGTCGATAAGGCCATCGGTATCCTCCGCTCCTCGGGCTCAGCTGAGAGGTACGCTCTCGTGAGCAGGGAGGAAGTAGAGAGCTCTATAGAGAGGATAAATTCTGAGAGAGAGGAGATATTAAGAGATACCTTGAGGAAACTCTCAGATGCCTTCAACAGCTGGATATCCTTATTATTCTGTTGGGAGTGGGGAGCCCCCGCTCCCGGGACAAGATCCTCGTCCTCAGTCGAGTCGGGGGTGAGATGATTGAGCCTGGAGACAGAAGTAGCAGGGATAAAACTTAGAAATCCGCTCATTTTAGCTTCCGGTGTACTGGGGATGACCCCTTCCCTCCTCAAGAGAGTCGAGAGAGCTGGGGCCGGAGCTGTAACTACTAAGACTATACTCCCGAGACCCAGCAGGGGTTATGAGAATCCAGTAGTTGTCGAGCTCCCATTCGGGATGCTCAACGCGATGGGCTTACCCAACCCCGGTATAGATGAATTCGAGAGGGAGTTCAGGGAGGCGAGGAGCTATATAGAGATACCTGTCATAGGGAGCGCTGGCGGTAATACGCCTGAGGATGTAGCTTACGTAGCTGGGAGGCTCCAGGATTGCGGGGTCGATGCCGTGGAGTTGAACGCATCGTGCCCTCACGTGAGGGGGCACGGTATCGAGATAGGGTCCACACCAGAGCTCATGAGGGAGCTAGTCTCCGAAGTCAGGAGGAACGTTAAGATACCTATAATCGTGAAACTCTCCCCTATGGTCCCGGATATAGTTAGCTTAGGGAGGAGCGCTTTCGAGTCAGGAGCTGACGCTCTAAACGCGATAAACACTATTAGGGCTATGTACATAGATGTCGAAGCTATGACTCCCGTCCTCTCAAATAAGTTCGGTGGGCTCAGCGGTCCAGCTATAAGGCCCATAGCTGTTAGATGCGTCTACGAGCTAGCTGGGATATGCGATGTTATAGGGACCGGTGGCGTCGAGACTTGGAGGGATGCCGTGGAGATGATGCTAGCGGGAGCTAGAGCAGTCGGTATAGGGACGGCTATCTACAGGAGGGGCCTAGGGGTATTCGAGGAGATAAACAGGGGTTTGGAATCCTACTTAATGAGGAAAGGGTTGAGCTTGAGGGAGATAATAGGTAGAGCGAGGAGTTGATTTCCCCACTCAAATAGTTCGAGGATCCCGGAGAACTCGCTCGATCCCCTCTCACTGGGAGGGGACCCTCATTTAGGCCCTGGGCAGCAGGTGTCATTTAATTCTAACTCATGATAGCACATCCGGAGGGTGGAATTGGATCCCAAGCTTATAGTAGAGGAAGCCATAAATACAGGGGAGAGGAGGTTAATCGTAATATCTGGAAATGATTCCCTAGAGATAGCATCTGAAATCGCTAAGATCTGGTTATCTAAGAGGGAAGGTCGTCTCCTGATAGCTACTCATATGGGGATAAATTCAGATAGGATCTCAGTGGATGAGGGCGATGTCACATCTATAGACTTCGATCAGACTGAGGAAGTGCTCGGGGGCACTTGGGATCTCCTAATAGCTGATATATCGCATCAATTCAGAGCTAACGATATAGGCAGGCTGATAGAGGTAGTTAGGGGAGGAGGCCTCGCGATCCTCACGGTACCACCCCTAGAGGAGTGGATCAACTCCATGACGGAGTTCCAGAGGAGGTTCATGGTCCCTCCATTCGAATCCAGGGGGGTGAGGCAGCTCTTCAAGTCCAGGTTCCTCAGTTCCATAGGGAAGAGGGGGACCTTCCTCCTCGGTGAGGAAGTCAGGGGGGAGCTTTGCGGAAGGGTCTCGAAGGAGAGAGCCCCTATCGAGAGGACAGGAGACCCTCTCTTCGATCTATGCGCGACCAGGGATCAGCAGAGGGTCTTGAGATCTATTCTAGATGCATTCAAGGAGAGGAAGAGGGCCTTCATATTGACCGCGAATAGGGGGAGGGGGAAGTCCGCTGTAATAGGGATAGCCCTATCCCTGATAATGAATAGGAGCAGGGTTAAGAACGCTGTAGTGACATCTCCGAGTATCGAGGGGGTTCAGACGATCTTCAACTTCCTGATGAGGGGGCTAGATGCCCAGGGGGTGAGTTATGAGCCCCTGGTAAGGGAGGGCAGGATAATAGCCCTCAGGTTCAAGGGTAAGGACGTCTTCTATCTCACACCTGAGAGCGCTTCAGAAGTCGAAGTGAACCTGAAGGTAGTCGATGAAGCTGCCTCGATACCCGTGACAACTCTATTCAAATTCTTGAGCGGGGGATTCACTATATTCTCATCGACGATACATGGATACGAGGGCGCTGGGAGAGGCTTCTCCCTGAGGTTCCTGGGGAGGTTGAGGAAGTCCGGGATACCTCACGCTGAGGAGAGGATGGATGAGCCTATAAGGTATCCCCCTGAGGATCCTGTCGAGAGGTGGCTCTATGACTTCCTCCTGCTGGATGCGGAACCCGGAGAACCTCCAAAGAATCTAGAGGCTACTTACAGGGAGATATCCTTAGATAGCATAAGCGAGGAATACCTGAGGAAGTTCTACGGTATTTACATATTAGCTCATTATAGGAATAGGCCTAATGATCTCGCTACCCTCCTAGATGCTCCCCATCACTTCGCTAGGTCTTTAGAAGCTGATGGAGAGCCCATAGTGAGCATCCACTTAGCTGAGGAAGGGGGGCTCCCGAACTCCCTCCTGGAAGAAATAGCTAGGGGGATGAGGGACCTTCCGGGGCATATGATAGCTAGCAGGATCGTCTTACACTATTCATTCAAGAGCTTCGGGAAGCTGAGGGGTTGGAGGATAGTCAGGATAGCTACGCATCCTGAGCTGCAGGGGATGGGCTTCGGGACGAGGGCTCTCGCTGAAGTAGAGAGGGAAGCTAGAGGGAAAGGCTTAGATTGGTTAGGAGCTGGCTTCGGTGCGACAGAGGAGTTGCTCAGGTTCTGGGTGAGATCTGGTTATCATCCAGTGCACATAAGCCCATCTAGGAACCCTGTGACTGGGGAGTACAGCGTCCTAGTGCTCAAGCCATTGAGCGAGGAAGCATCTAGGATGACTGAGGAAGTCTTAAGAGAGTTCAAGAGGAGATTGTTAGCTAGTTTACATGATGTTTACTTCTCCCTGAACCCGATGGTAGCTAGATTGCTCCTCAAGAGTAAGTTAGATGGGGGGAGGGCTAAGTTGAGCAATTCCCAGAGGAGCAGACTCTCGGGATACGTGAAGGGGAGCTACGTCTATGAGTTAGCTTCTGATGCGATACACGAGATCGTCAGGAGTTACTTCTGGCAGGGGAGGGATTGCCTAACCCCAAGGGAGGAAGCGATATTAATTGCGAAGGTCCTCCAGGGGAAGCCCTGGGAGACCTTGAAGAGCAGGTTCGGGGTGAAGGAACCTTACGAGCTACTGAGGGAGATAGTCTCGAATTTACTTAATTGCTTGGATGGCCTTCGCGATGAGGCTTAAGTAAGGGCAGGGAGGTGAGAACTTCTCCTTCTTCCTTATATCACCGTATATAGAGTCCACACCCCATCCCGCTCTCTTGAGTATCTCAGCCAGCTCAGTGGATGTGTATATCCTCATCTCAGTATTCACCTCGAGTTCCTTCATCAAGTTACCCTCACCATCGTCCCTCAATATGATCCACTTCGATAGGAGCCTCGACCAGAGGGGATCGAACCTCATATCCTCCATCAAGACCAAGGAACCGTACCTCTGGAAGACCCTCCCGCAGCTCCAACTCGGCGTCTCCCTGTGGAAGGTATTCGCTATTATGAGGATGGATCCCTCCCTCACTAGTGACCTGAGCTTCCTGAGTATCTCCTCATCTGTCATGGAGTCGTAATAGCCGAGGGATGTCGATACTATTATTATGGCATCGAATATCTCCCCCTTAAGCTTGCTATCTATCTCCCTAGCATCTGAAACCATGAACTTAGCTTTATCAGATACTCTGTACTTCTCAGCTTTCTGCCTAGCGTCCTGTATGAATGGGAGGGATATATCGAAGCCCAGAACATCATATCCCTCCATCGCGAGAGGTATTGCCACTCTACCATTCCCGCAAAATGCCTCCAATACTCTCCCCGACTCTAAACCATTTTCCCTAAGTATCTCAGCTATAGATCTAGCTATCTGCTCCCCCTCGGACCAACTGCTATTCATTATCTCCAGGTAGAGGTCCGCCCTATCTATGAACACCCTTTGTATCCAGCTCAGTCCATTCACCCCGGATCTATGAATTTCCATTAATAAGAATTAATAAGAATTTTCGCTACAATCGAAGCGGGGGACCCGGGCCACCCGGTCATTAGGTAAAATTATTAATCTCCTGATGGGGGGAGGCTTATGCGGTTCTCGAAGGTAGTAGATGCCGAGGAAGCCCTCTCCAAGATAAGGGATGGTTCAGTCATAGCGATCTCGGGATTCAACATAGCGACGACTCCAGAGTACTTGATAGTCAAGTTATGGGAGCTCTATGAGAGGACAGGTCATCCTAAGGATCTCTTCATACTAACGGACACTCTACCGGCGGTGCCCGATAGGGGGCTCGATCTCATAGGGAAGAAGATGCATGAGACTGGGGATAGGGAGTTCGTGAGGGGTATGCTCTTGACTTACCTCGGATGGGCCCCTTGGCTCCAGAGACTGACGGCTGAGAATGTTATAGAGATGTACACTTGGCCCATAGGCACTGCTAGTTGCTGGTTCAGGGAAGTAGCATCCGGGAGGCCAGGTGTGATCACTAGAGTCGGGTTGAGAACTTCCCTAGACCCTAGGGACGATGGCTGCTATCTCAACGATCTAGCTAGGGAGAGGAGGACTTGTAGTAACAGTCTGATAGAGATAGATGGGAGGGAGTACTTGCTCTATAGAGCGCCTAAGCCCGAAGTAGCTTTGATAAGGGCCACTACTTCAGATGAGCTCGGGAACCTCTCTATGGAGAGAGAAGGTATATTCGGCACTGTCCTAGCTATTTCTCAAGCCGCTAAATCTTGCGGAGGTATTGTCATAGCTCAAGTTGAAAGGTTAGCGAAATTCGGATCTATTAAGCCTAAGGAAGTCCATGTACCAGCTCCTCTCGTGGATCACGTAGTAGTGGCTCCCGAGGAATATCATTGGCAGACTTGCTCCTTCCGTTACGATCCTAGGATAAGCGGTGAGATAGTGCCACCTAGAGCTTCTCACACTCCCCTTGAGCTCAGTGAGAGGAAGGTCATAGCTAGGAGAGTAGCTCTTGAGCTCTTCTACTTAGCTAAGAAGTTGGATAGGCCCCTATTCGTCAACTTCGGGATAGGGATACCCGCCCTCACGCCCTCAGTAATAGAGGAGGAGGGGCTCTCAGAGATACTACTGACCAGTATAGAAGCCGGGCCGCTGGGGGGAGTGGCGTTAACTGAAGCTGACTTCGGGGTCTCTATAGGGCCTTTCGCTATAATGCAGATGCCGGATATGTTCGCGAATTATGAGGGCGGCATAATAGATGCTTCCTCACTTGGCTTCATGGAAGTAGACGCTGATGGCAACGTCAACCCTTCATTCATCCCGGGCAGGATAACAGGTCCCGGTGGCTTTCCCGTGATAGTAACTGGCTCCCCAAGGCTTTACTTCGCCGGTGGATTCACTGCGGGCAAGAGGAAGTTCAAGATAGGGAATGGGGAGCTCAGAATCGAACAAGATGGGGATGTGAGGAAGTTCGTTAGGAGAGTATACAAAGTGGCTTTCAACGGGAAGTTAGCTTTAGAGGAGGGGAAGGAGGTCTTATACATAACTGAGAGAGCTGTGTTTAGGCTGAGCGAGAGGGGATTGTCGCTAGAGGAGATAGCGCCTGGCGTGGATCTGGATAAGGATATCTTAAACAAGATGGACTTCCAGCCCCAGATGGGGAAGCTCGAGGAGATGGATAGGAGGATATTCAGGGAGGGAAAAATGAACATAGAGTTATGATGGGATATTCATCTCTAATGACAGAGGCTTACCTTCCTTAACGAATTTCACCTTCAATCCCTTCTCCTTTAACTTCTTGAATGCCTCCTCGTCACCTAGGTAAGCGAAAGTCCCCCTCCTCTGTGCGAGGCTCACCACTGCCGCTACTTCATCATCGAAACCCTCTATCGATACATCGCTCAATACCCTCTCCACTTTCAGGGATCTCCCTATTAGATATTTCTCCAGGGCCCTCATCAATCTCTGATCCTTGCTCACCTTGTTGAAGGTCTCCTGAGGTACGTAGATATCGTACCTCCTCACTAAGTCCTCTATCATCCCCCTCTCCACAGCCCTCCTCAGGGAGTTGTAATCCATCACTATAGCCTCCCTCCCCCTCCTCTTGTAAGCTAGCACTATAGGTATAGCCAGTAGAGGGAGCAGGAATATCCATATTGGGATCTGAGGGAGCTTTATCTCAAGAGATGGACCCATTACCATCTGTTTAGCCTCAAACTTTATTGTAACACTCTTCTGTTTCCCGAAATCTGGTAAGAAGACGTTCACCTCACCTGAATTCACATCATCGCTACTAGGCTCGACGTTGAAAGTTATCACAGCCTTTCCTCCCTTTGATATGCTTATCAACCAGCTCAAGCTGCTCTCCTTCACATCGGTCTTAGCGGGCATATCAGCGAGCTTAGCGCTATTGGGCACGTACTTGAGGGAGTTCAAGTTAGCGACTATCCTCACTGATTTCGCTCCCGTCGGGCTAGTGAGAGTTATCGTTACTGTCCCCACCCTACCGGAGGAGGAGCCAGATACATCCAGCTCCACGACCTCAGGGACTTGCTGAGGTTGAGGTTGGGGAGCTGCCACTTCCTTGGGCTTAACAGATATGATTACGCTATCGCTAGCAGTAGCAGCAGTCGCCACTACATTGAAGCTCCCGGCTGTCGCTATCAGTTTCGCTAGGAAGCTTATCTCCAAGCTGCTCTTCCGATCCAGCTTGCTTATCTTCCACTTGAGCACATTCATATCGTTCTTCGGTTCCACTTTGACTCCACCGAGCTTCGAGCTCCCGCTCACGTAATCCAGCCCTGGGGTGAGGTCTACCTGGACCTCGAGCCCCTCATAAGCCCCCTCCCCTATATTGCTCACGTTGACTAAGAAGGCTATATTGCTCCCCGTCTCCGCTTTAGTTGGGGATGCGGATATATCGACTGTTATTAGAGCTAAAGCGTTTCCAGAGGTCACGGGCTGGACCCCGGAGCTGGATCCGGAGCTCCCTGATTGATAGCTCTCTAGCTTAACCCCCTGAGATCCTAGGGAGACGAGGACTATGGGTATCCCGTTGAAGACATAATCGTTGGAGCTCGGCTTACTCGGAGTGGCAGGTGGAGTTGAAGTGGGAGGAGGTATGTAGCCGCAGGATGGTGATCCTCCGGAGCCTCCTGAACCCCCGGAACCTCCTGAATGTCCTCCTGAACCTCCCGATGGGGGATTCGTAACTATTACTGATGCCGATGCTGAGAGCGTCCCATTAACGTAGACCCTGTTATCCTTCCTCCCCTCGCTCAATGCCCTGAGCTTGTATGAAGCTACTAATGAGCTCCTCGGGGCTAAAGTAACGTTGAACTTTATCTCTCCTCCGGATATATCGAGATCCAAGCTGACGTTAGAGGAGAAGCTCCCACTCACATAGCTCATACCTGTGGGTATAGTATCCCTCACCGATATGAATGCGGGTAGGTCTCCCGAGTTCCCTATCCTCAGCTCATAGCTGACCTCATCACCCACCCTCACGCTAGTTGGGGAGGCGATCTTACTCACCTTTATTACGGGGGGAGATATCACGCTAACATCAGCCGAGCTGTTCCCTGAGCCGTCTTCCGAACTGAAGAAAGCTACATTCTCGAGGTGAGATCCTGGGGGAGCGGTTATGCTTACATTAAATTCTAGGAACATTATACTCCCTGCAGGTACATTGAGGATCCAGCTCAACTCGCTCCCATTGACCCTAGGCTCCAAAGAGCTACCGTTCAACTTAGCTGTCCCGCTTATGTAACTCATGCCATCGGGGAGTGGGTCTATTATCGATACGTTGTAGGCCGTCCCGTTTCCCCTGTTCGCGATTATTAAGGTGACCTTGGCTGAGGAGCCTGGAGTGACTATGGATGGCTCTATCAACTTCTCCACGCTTATGTTCGTTGATAGGGATGGTGCGAATATATTTGGCCCGAACTCAGAGGTACCATGAGGCATCAACGTCGCTGTTGATGTTATGTTCATTCCCTTGCCTCTCAAATCATCAGGAAGATCTATCCATCCCAGGAACTCCCCGTTCAAAGCCCTGAGGCTCCCCAGATACCTTAAGCCCTCCCCGTATCCGCTCTCATGATTCGTGGATAGGTATATCTCTACCTCAGATCCGCTGAAAGCTGGGCTCCCGGATCCACTTCCCTCGGAATTTATGTAGCCCCTCACCAGCAATCTGTCCCCGTATACAGCTGCCCATGTCAACACAGGATAATCCATGAAATCGTTCGGGCCCTCAGTCAACTTTCCATCGTTTCTAGTGACATAATCCCCTCCTAGATCTATCCCCAGCAGGGTGTTGTTGTAGCAAGAGAGCTTAGTGAAAACGTTGCCGATGGAGGAGTTCCCCTCCACGACTATACCGCTGTATATGTTATCGTGGATCCTCGTCCCATTTAGCAGATTCCCACTGGACTCTGAGATGAGGACTCCGAACCTATTATGACTTGACTCTCCAATCAGCTTATTTTCCCCTCCGTTCTGTATCCATATACCGTAGATACTGCCTTCAGTTGAGCCGTCTATAGAGTTCCCCCTGCTCTGGTATA
Source organism: Candidatus Korarchaeum sp. (assembly GCA_020833055.1). Classification (GTDB taxonomy): domain Archaea; phylum Korarchaeota; class Korarchaeia; order Korarchaeales; family Korarchaeaceae; genus Korarchaeum. The sequence continues at coordinate 58,575 of JAJHQZ010000002.1, forward strand.
TGTAAACTCCGGAGAAGGTGTTATTGACTAAGGATGCCCTAACAGAGTTATTGGAGCTGTATATTATCGCTACTCCATAAACGTTATCCTTAGCGCTCACGTTCTCAAGCTTATTGTTATCGGATCCCTGGTAAATGTAGAAACCGTAGCTATCGACGCCCAGCGCAGTATTGTTATCAGCTCTCGAGTTCAATATAATGTTCCCAGTGGATCTCTGTAAGTATACACCGTACCATCCGTTCCTCTCAGCCTCTATACCGCTGAGATTGTTATTATTTGAGTACTTGAGGAGTAAGCCTCCCTCAGAGTTCCCCTCTATCCTAGCATCCATTAACCTGGAGTCAGAGCTCAGGAGGGAGAGGAAGCCTATCCTATTCCCCCTCAGTCTCAGATCCGAGAAGGAGCATGCCACACTGCTCTCAAAGTTCACTCCAGCATTAATGTTGTTCTCCGAGATCAGATCGCTCACATTTATGCTTGAGCTCGATACTATGTTGATCCCGAAGTAGTTTCCAGTCGCTATTATGTTCCTGAGGGAGCTCTCGCTCGTGTAATAGACGTATATACCGCTCTGCTGAGATCCTATCGCGCCCCTGACAGTTAAATTGCTTATCATTACATTCCTAGTATTGCTCACTTCTATTACATGCTTAGTCGTATTGTAAGCTTCTAATACGACTGAAGAGGGATCACTCACTCCGGAGATGCTTAAGCTCTTCGTCACCCTCACGTTATCTCTGTAGGTCCCGGGGCATATCTTCACGACATCCCCTGGGTTCGCGCTCGAGATAGCTGAGCTCAAGCTCGTGAAGTAAGCATCACCGGAAGTGCACGGGCTACCTGTATGAACTACTATCGTCCTGGATGGAGCTGAGAGAATTGAGTTAGCTTGTAAGAGTATTAGTACCATGAGCAGGGAAAGATACGCTCTCCTCATGCTTCACCGCGATTGAGAGAGGGGAGGACATAAATCCTGAGGGGCCGGTTTGTAATGCGCTTATATTCTAGTAATAGCATCGAAGTAAGACAGCGGAATGACCACGCTAATACTGACTGAGAAGCCCAACGTAGCTAAGAGGATAGCCTCGATACTATCTGGGGGAGCGAAGGCCAAGAGGGAGGGGAAAGTATACTATTATGAGTTCGAAATGGGCGGTGAGAGGTACTACGTAGCACCAGCCGCTGGCCACCTTCTCGAGCTGGATTATCCCCCAGGTAAGTGGGAGTATCCGTCTATAGTCCCGCCTGAGAGGTTAGTGCTCAAGGAGATAAAGGGGAAGAGGGAGTACTTGAAAATACTGGAGAAATTGGGGAAATTGTCGAATAGGATAATAGTAGCGACTGATCTGGATAGTGAGGGCAGCTCTATCGCTCTTGAGATAATTAAGGCCCTGAATTGGGAGGGGAAGGAGATACTGAGGATGGAGTTCTCCTCATTGACTGAGGAGGAGATAAGGAGCTCCTTCAGGGACCTCAAACCCTTCGATTATCCCAGGGCCTACGCCGGTTGGGTGAGGAGGGTCATAGACCTGGAGTGGGGGGCGAACGTATCCAGGGGGCTCACTCTGAGCACTAGGAGGAAGGGATGGGTGAGAGTCCTGAGCTCGGGAAGGGTCCAGGGACCCACTCTGTCTATGATAGTGAAGAGAGAGCGGGAGATAAGGGAATTCGTCCCCAAGAAGTACTACACTGTTATAGTGAAGGTCGATAAAGGCTTCTCACTGGAGTTAGCTCCTCCTGAGGGGGAGGAGAGGATATGGAGCCATGATTATGCTAGGAGAGCTGCCGAAGCTGTGAAAGATACTCTAATCGCTAGAGTGAAGTCGGATGAGAGGAAGCTGAGCCCCCCTCCCCCTTTCGACGGGACCTCGCTCCAAGTGGAGGTTAGCGCGATAACAGGACTGACCCCCAGGCAGATAGCCGATAGGACGAGCGGGATAGCCCAAAAGCTATATGAGGCTGGGTTGATAAGCTACATAGGGACGGAGAGTCAGAAGTATCCAAAGAGCTGGAAGAAGAAGGATTTCGTCGATATGGTCAAGCTCATAGCGAGTTATTCTCCCCTGAAGGAGGAAGCCGAATCCGTCCTCGGGGACATGAGGGAAGTTGCTGTTGAAGGTAAGAAGGATGATCCAGCTCATCCAACGATACACGTAGTCGGAGTGCCTGAGGGAAGGCTCGAGGGGAAATATAGGGAAGTGTATGAGATAATAGCCAGGAGGAACCTCGCTACTTTAGCTCAGGACGCTCTAATCAAGAGGATCAGAGTGGAGTCTAATGTGAATGGCTTCATCTTCAGGGCCAGCGGTCTCTCCGTATTGAGGGAGGGATGGCTGAGGGTCTATCCTTACGCTAGGGTGGAGGAGTTCCCGGAGGTTGAGGACGGTGAGGAGCTGAGGGTCGTTGAAGTCGAGATAGAGGAAAGGGAAACCCAACCACCGAAGAGGTACTCCCACATATCCCTGATAAAGGAGATGGAGAGACTGGGGCTGGGGACTAAGAACACGAGAGTGCAGATAATCGATATACTGAAGAGCAGGGGCTACTTGGAGGAGGGGAGCTTCAAGCCCACTAGACTAGGTGAGGCTATAGTCGAGGTCTTGGAGAGCTTCGTCCCGGCTTTAACGAATCCAGAGCTCACAGCGAAGCTGGAGAGGGGGATGAATGAAATAGAGTTGGGGAAGCTGGATCCAAGCAATTTCCTCAAGGAATCTCTAGATGAGTTGAGCGTTATTATGGATGAGTTCAAGAGGAACGAGTTGGAGATATCTGAGAGGCTCTATGAGGGGCTAAGGGAGTATAGGAGCGGGAGCTTGGGGAAGTGCCCTGAGTGCGGGGGAGATTTGAATATGAGGGAGAGCAGTTACGGATACTTCATAGTCTGTTCAAATTATCCTGAGAAATGCGATATAAAATTTAATTTATTTAAAAATGAGAGGTTTGAAGGGAAATTCTGTGAATGCGGATTGCCGCTAGTGAGCGGGAGGGTCAATATTAAAAGCAACAGGGGGAGGAGGTACATCAGGTGCGTAGCTAACTGCGATAGGACCCCTCTGAGGTGTGCGAAATGCGGAGGCCCGATGGTCGCGAGACAGGGGAAGTTCGGGGTGTACCTGAAGTGCGGGAATTGCGGCTCGACGAACTTCTTCAGGATAAGGAAGCATTGATAACGGATCTAGATGGGACGCTAGTTGATCTCGGGATAAATTGGGATTCATTGAGGGAGAGAGTGAGGACTGAGATGGGATGGGATCATCCTCTGAAGCCCCTGGGCCCCAGTATACCGAAGGCAGCTAGGAATAAGGATGAGGAGATCAGGGCATTCAAGATAGTTGAAGAGGAGGAGATAGTTGCATCTAGCAGGGCAGATTACAATCCGAAGTTGATAAAGATCTTCGAAAAAATTAAGGGGATGGGTTTGAAGGTAGCTTTAGTGACTTTACAAGCGAGGAAACCCGCTTTGATAGCGCTCGAGAGACTCGGTATCTTGGAGTTCTTCGATGTGATAGTAACGAGGGAGTCCTCCTTGGATAGGAAGGAGCAGCTCATGATAGCTCTAGATGAGCTCGGGGTCGATCCCAGTAGGTGCATCTTCTTCGGCGATACCCCTTGGGACTTGGATGCTGGCAGGGAGCTGGGGATCAAAACAGTCTGCGTTGGAAGGAGAATCGATGGATGTGATTATTTCATCCAGAAATTTGAGGATCTAGCTGTTCACTAAAAGCTCTGGTCTCTCCTTCTCTATCCTTTCGAGGAGCTTCTTCGCTCTCTCAGTCGCGTATACACGCATACCTCCTCCGCTGTAAGATACCTTAACGAGTCCCTCGCTCTCTAAGAACTTTATCACTTTCAATCTATACTCTCTCTTCGAGACTAGCTTGCTCGCAGTGACTCCTTTCTCCCCCTTACTCACTAACTCCTTCAATATCCTTATGTGGGATTTCAGCAGTGTCATACTTCCACCTCCACATTCACTTAACGGGCATAATTAATAAATATTCACGTTATGTCACCGGCATATAATTACTTCATATACACTAAATAGCTGTATAATAATAATTAAAAGGACACTTTCCTATATCTAAATTCAGGACTTCCCTATTAAGAGGATGTAAAGAGCTCGTGGGCGGACTACTCATTATCGCTAGCTCTCGTATATTCCTTAACGTAACTCAGGAAGAGTCTTATTAACTTCCTCAATTCATCAACTTCCCTCTTCTTATCGATAATCTCCTTACCAATCCGCATCACTTGATCTAATAGTAGCTTCAGACCTTCTTGAGAGGGAGCCGCGACTAGGACCTTCTCCGTCCTCGTAGATTCTACTCTCCTCAGGAAATGATCTATCTGCTGAATTAACTGTCCAGAAATATCTCTGTTCTGGTTCAGGGATCTCAAGCTAATCTTATATGCATTTAAAGCCCTCCTCTCCCTCTCCAGTGGATCGTACTTTATCTCTATCTTAACGATACTCCCTAGCGATGATACCTTAGTATGAGCATCTAAGCCCATATCGTTCAAGGCCTTTATGATAGAATCCAGGGTGATCCCCTCACTACTCCTTGATCTCATCCTCATCTACCTCAACTTCACCCACTATAGGCCCTCTATACCCGCAGTCCGGGCATGTGTATTCATCGGGCAGCAGCCACCCCGAGAAGGGGGATGACTTCCTTATATTTAAGCTACCGCAGACGGGACATACGATGAGCTTCACTTTCTTCCCCATACATACCGCTCTACACTATATGTGCTAGTTATCTACATTGCTACGTTAGAATTTTTATAACGATAGGCAAAATTTTGAAAGATTTTTTAGATAGTAACACGTTCATGTCTTTACATACAGTTCTATTCAATCTCACGTTAATTAATTTGATATTTGCTCAGTAACTCAGGGGATCGCTCGATCATCCCTAGGATCGTTACACGATGAGATCCCTCTCCCAGAGAACTTTTGCCAGTACCCTCCCCTATCTCATGTACAGAGGATTTTGAGCAGGGAATGGACGCATGATACTCTGAGGGAGCTTCAGCGCAAGCTCTATCACTCTCCCTAAATTTTTTAATTGGCCTCAACTACCCCGGGTGTAGGTGGACGAATGTCAGCGGAAGAGCTCGTCGAGAGGATGAGAAGCATCGAGAGGAAATGGCAGGAGAGATGGGAGAAATCAAAGATATTTGAAGCAGATCCCGATGGAAATATCAAGAAATTTTACTTAACTGTGGCTTATCCCTATCCGAACAGCCCCCAGCACATAGGACACGGTAGGACTTACGGCCTCACGGACGCTTACGCTAGGTTCAAGAGGATGCAGGGATACAATGTGCTCTTCCCCATGGCCTTCCATTACACCGGCACACCGATACTGGCTATGGCTAAGAGGTTGAAGGAGGGAGATCCGGAAATAATAGACTCTTTCCTCAGGATTTACGGTATCCCTGAGGATAAACTTAAGGAACTCGAGGACCCCCTAAATATGGCGAGGTACTTCCATGAGGAGATAAAAGCCGGGATGAAGTTGATGGGATATTCGATAGATTGGAGGAGGGAGTTCACGACTATAGATCCAGCGTACAACAAGTTCATCACTTGGCAGTTCAAGAAGCTGCATGAGAAGGGATACTTAACTAAGGGGAAGCATCCTGTGGGCTGGTGCCCGAGATGCGATAATGCTGTAGGGCAACACGATACTAGAGGAGATGTCGAGCCTGAGATAGCTGAAGTCACAATGATAAAATTCGAGGGGGATTCCCTGATAATTCCCACAGCTACTTATAGGCCTGAGACAGTCTTCGGGGTCACTAACATATGGATAAACCCCGAAGTGGAGTATAGGGTAGTTGAAGTGGATGGGGAGAGATGGGTATTATCTGAGGAAGCTGTAGTTAAGCTCCAGTTCCAAGGATTTCATGTAAAAGAATTGGGGAAATTGAAGGGAGAGGATCTCATCGGGAAGTACTTCAGGAACCCAGCTACAGGAAGAGATATCCCTGTCCTCCCAGCGAAGTTCGTCAAGCCTGATTACGGTACAGGCATAGTGATGTCAGTACCTGGACACGCTCCTTACGATTTCCTGGCCCTCAGGGATCTGAAATCCGATCCGGAGACCCTGAGGAAATATCGTATTGAGGATATCGTGGGGAAATTAGAACCTATATCTATAATAGAAGTTGAAGGTTTCTCAGATTTCCCAGCTAGGGATGCTGTAGAATCCTTGGGAGTCAAGGATCAATTCGATGCGAGAGCTGAGGAAGCTACGCAACTGATTTACTCCAAGGAGTACCATACCGGTAGGATGAAGGCTAATACATCTTATCCAGGCATGCCAGTCAGGGAAGCTAAGGAGAGAGTTAAGGAAGACCTTATAATGAGTGGGAAGGCCCATAAGTTCTATGAGATAGCGAATTCCCCCATCTACTGTAGGTGCGGGGCTAAGGTAGTGGTGAAGGTAGTGGAGGATCAGTGGTTCATAGATTACTCGAATCCCGAGTGGAAGGAGTTAGCTCACGAGGCCTTGAGGGGGATGAGGATAATACCGAAGGAATTGAGGAGAGAGTTCGAGGACGCTATCGATTGGATGAGGGAGAAAGCTTGCGCTAGAAAGAGCGGCCTTGGAACTAGGCTTCCATTCGATCCGAATTGGATAATAGAGAGCCTCAGTGATTCGACTATCTACATGGCTTTCTACACGATAAGTAAGTACATAAATTCAGGGATCTTAGATGCCTCGAAGCTAGATGAGGAGGTCTTCGATTACATATTCCTCGGTAAGGGGGATGAGAAGGACCTCTCCTCGAGGAAGGGGATAGATGGGGATGTCCTTAGGAGAGTGAGGGAGGAGTTCCTCTACTGGTACCCTCTGGACTCTAGGCACAGTGGGAGGGACTTAGTCTGGAATCATCTCACTTTCTTCATATTCAACCATGTCGCTATATTTCCGAGGGAGCTCTGGCCGAGGCAGATAGTCGTGAACGGTTCAGTGACGATGGAGGGCAAGAAGATGTCGAAATCCCTTGGAAACATAATACCGATAAAGAGGGCAGTTGAGCTCTTCGGGGCAGATCCCATAAGGCTTTCCGTAATGGGATCCGCTGAGCTCTCCTCCGATGCTGACTTCTCCCCTATAGTAGCGAGTAGCACTCTCAAGAGGCTCTTCAGGATCCTAGATCTGGCTTCCAAATTCAGTAGTTTCGATGAGGAGATTGTAATTGAGGATCTCTGGGATATGTGGCTGGTAACGATGCTGAAGCTCCACGTGAAGGAGGTAACTGAAGCTATGGAGGAGTGCAGGGCTAGGGAGGCTATACACCACTCAGTTTACTTATTGCTCAATGAAGTTGAGGAGTACCTCGAAGCTAAGGGTGAAGCCAATGGAAGTCTTATGAAGTACGTCTTAAACGTTTGGGCTAGGCTACTCGCCCCCTTCGCTCCTCACACAGCTGAGGAGATATGGGAGACTATAGGAGGGGAGGGGTTCGTCTCGCTAGCACGATGGCCCTCCCACGAGGAGATCCCTGAGTACAAAGAAGCCGAGATATCCTACAAAATTTTATCCAATATAATAGAAGATGTTAAAAATATTTCATCTTCTGGGATATCTGGGAAGAATTTATACATTTATGTAGCTTCTCAATGGAAGTACGAGCTCTTCAAGAGGATAGAGGAGCTCAAGTCCGAAGTTGGACTCGATCCCAGGAGACTGATCCCCGAGCTGATGAAGGATCCAGTTTTCAGGGAGAGAGGCTCTTACGTCCCCGAGATAGTGAAGCAGCTCTCAAGTGGCGGATGGCCCTGGCTCCCCGATAGAGATAAGGAGTTATCAGCACTGGAAACTGCGAAGAATTACTTAGAGAGGAAACTTGGGATGAAAATAATAGTGGATCTCGAGGAGAATCCCTCATATGACCCGAAGAAGAGGGCCTCGAGGGCTCTCCCCGGGAGACCAGCTATATACATAGAGTAAACTTAAATACCCATTTTCTCCCTAAGATAATCCACTAGATCCACTACTCTAGCTGAATAACCCCATTCGTTATCGTACCATCCGAACACCTTGACCATGTTCCCATCGACGACTTGTGTCAGGGAGGGATCGAAGACCACACTGTGCTCATCCCCTATGAGGTCTACTGATACTATGGGATCCTCAGCTATCCCTAAGTACTTCGGCATCCTCTTAGCTTCTTCCTCGAAGGCTCTATTGACTTCCTCAACGCTTACCTTCCTCTCAAGCTCAGCGGCGAAGTCTACGAGAGATACATCATAAGTAGGCACTCTTATAGCTATAGCGGAGAGCCTACCCTTGAGCTCAGGGAATATTAACTCTATCGTCTTAGCCGCTCCAGTCGATGTGGGGATCATGGATATAGCAGCAGCCCTAGCTCGCCTCAGATCGGAATGAGGAGCATCTAATATCCTCTGATCATTCGTATATGCGTGAATAGTGGTCATCACACCTCTCCTGATCTTGAACCTCTCATGGAGGACCTTCACCATTATAGCGAAGGCATTAGTCGTGCAGGAGGAATTGCTTATCACGTGATGCTTCCCTACATCTATTCCTCCCTCATTTACCCCCATCACGACAGTGTAATCAGCTGACTCCCCCTTAGAGGGAGCTGTTATAACGACCTTCTTAACGGACCCTCTCAAGTGCTTAGCGGCATCGCTCCTGCTCGTGAATACTCCTGAGGCTTCTATGACTAGATCGACACCTAGCTCATCCCAAGGGATTGATGATGGATCCTTCTGGCTGAATACCCTTATCTCCTTCCCATTGACGATTATCGCAGACTCCTTATGGCTTATCTCAGCCTTAAACCTCCCGAAGACAGAATCGTACTTTAGGAGGTGAGCTAGGACTCTCGGCTCAGTTATGTCATTCAGAGCGACGAAATCTAAGTTTGGGTTCCTTAAGCCTATCTTGAAGACCTGCCTACCTATCCTACCGAAACCGTTGATACCTATACGCATGGGCATAAGTCGAGGGGGTATTGAAAAATAAAAAAGTTGGAGGATATTTGGAGGTCATGCTGACACTCTTCTCAAGAATTCCTCAGCTATCCTCTTATATCTCTCGATCTCCTCCTTCCCTAATGGTCTGACTTTCTTCATAGCTTCCTCAAAGTGCCTCTTCGTTATGATGAGCTCCGACTTATGAGCTGAGGCCTCCTTAGGATCCTTATACTTATTTATGTGCTCTTTCAGAGCCATTAAAGTGGCTAAATTCACTAAATTCGCTAAATCAGCACCTGTATATCCTTCCGTCTTTGATGAGAGTTCCTCGAGGTTCACATCAGGAGCTAAGGGCTTCCCCCTCGTATGTATCTTGAGTATCTGCAGCCTAGCGGCTAAGTCGGGTGGGGGGACGTAGATCAGCCTATCGAACCTCCCAGGCCTCAGTAATGCTGGGTCTATTAAATCCGGCCTATTAGTAGCAGCTATGACTACTACCTTCCTGAGCTCCTCTAAGCCATCCATCTCGGTGAGCAGCTGACTTATGACCCTCTCAGTGACTCCCGAGTCGCTTGAATACCCCCTTATAGGTGCTATCGAATCTATCTCATCGAAGAATATTATAGCTGGAGCTGCCTGCCTTGCCCTCTTGAATATCATCCTAATAGCTTTCTCGCTCTCCCCAACCCACTTGCTCATTATCTCTGGCCCTTTGACGCTTATGAAGTTGGCTTCGCTCTCGTTAGCTACTGCTTTAGCTAGTAAGGTCTTACCAGTCCCTGGAGGACCGAAGAGCAGTATCCCCTTCGGCTGCCTCGCACCGCTAGCTTCGAAGAGATCAGGGTATTTGAGCGGCCATTCTACTGCCATCTTCAGCTCTTCCTTCACTTCATCGAGCCCGCCTATGTCATCCCATCTCACGTTCGGGACCTGGACGACTACCTCCCTCAGAGCTGTGGGCGTTATATCCTTGAAGGCCTCCATGAAATCATCCATAGTGACCTTGAGCTTCTCCAAGACTTCCGGTGGCAGCTTCTCACTCTCAAGTAGGTTAACTTCCTTCATCAATCTCCTCAGAGCCCTCATAGCTGCCTCCCTAACTAGAGCGGCTAGATCAGCTCCAACGAAGCCGTGAGTTATATCGGCCAATCTATCGAGATCAACGTCATCAGCTAGGGGCATGTTCCTAGTGTGTATAAGCAGTATCTCCTTCCTACCCTCCCTATCGGGCACTCCTATCTCTATCTCCCTATCGAACCTACCGGGCCTCCTCAGAGCAGGATCTATGGCCTCAGGCCTGTTAGTAGCTCCTATCACTATGACTTCGCCCCTGCCCTTCAACCCATCCATCAGGGCCAATAACTGAGCTACTACTCTCCTCTCAACCTCACCCGTAACTTCGTTCCTATTCGGGGCTATGGAATCCAACTCATCTATGAATATTATCGATGGAGCATTCTTCTCAGCTTCCTCGAATATCTCCCTCAGCCTCTTCTCGCTCTCACCATAATATTTGCTCATTATCTCGGGGCCTGAGATACTTATGAAGTGGGCGTTGCTCTCGTTAGCCACAGCTTTAGCTAGCAGAGTCTTGCCAGTCCCAGGAGGACCGTAGAGCAATACTCCCTTAGGTGGATCTATCCCCAAGTGCCTGAATAACTCAGGGTGCCTCAGGGGGAGCTCTACCATCTCCCTTATCTTTTGGATGGCATCCTTCAAGCCTCCTATGTCCTCGTAAGTGACCCTTGGGACCTTCCTTTCCTCAGTGACGGGCTTCTCGCTTATCTCAATCTCAGTATCCGCGCTCATGATGACTGCGTCTGCTACGGGATTGACAGCCGTGACCACTAAATCTATCAGGCTCCCGAAGACGTTTATCGTGACTCTATCCCCTCTAACCAGAGGCCTGCCCTCAAGCAACCTCTTTAGGTATTGCTCCCCTCCTAGCAGTTGTATAGGTTCGGTAGGTGCGAACACTACTTTCTTCGCGGGTTTAGCTACACCCTTCCAAACCTTGACAGTATCATCTATGGCTACTCCGGCGTTCCTCCTAGTGTAGCCATCTATCCTTATCAAGTTCTTACCGTAATCCGAGGAGTAGGATGGCCACGCTATAGCTGCAGTCACCTTTGATCCTTCTATCATCACTACATCTCCTGTGTTTATCCCGAGGGCTTCCATCACCCTGGGATCGAGTCTAGCTATCCCCCTCCCTACATCTTTAGGATGGGCTTCAGCGACAGTGAGAGTCCCGACTTTCTTCTCACTCATAAAAATCACCTAAATATAAAAAATAGTAATTTACTCGACTTTTATCCTAGTCCCTTCCTCCTTTATCGGTTGCTTGGGCGTGAGCGTGACTTCTAAGATCCCGTTATTGTATCTAGCCTTGGCGCTCTTCGGATCGACTTCAACCGGTAGATCTACTTGAGTCCTGTACTTCCTATCGTCATTCTCCGCCCTTATCCTCACTAACTTCTCAGTGACCTCTACGTCTATCTTATCCTTAGTGACCCCGGGTATCTCAGCTATCACCCTGACTTCATTGGCCTTGTTGTCAACTATGACATCGACGAAGGGCTCCCTGTACCCTGCTTCCTCTACTACAGGTGGCTTAACATTACCGAACCTCCTCACTACAGGTTTCCCATCCGGTCCCACTGTTATGCTGAATCCATAGACGTAAGGCCCTCTTATCTCAGCCTCTCCTTCGAAAGCCTTGAACATCCTGTCCATCATCCTCTCCAGCTCCTCGAAGTCCCTCTCTATGTCCCTCATGAACCTCCTCCAGTACCTGTCCCACCACATGCTCTCACCACTTATCCTAATGGATAACTTCTATATAAACTTAACTTAACCTGCTCATGAATTTCTTGAGGGACTTGAGCACCTCATACCTCAACCAGATGAGCTGCGATTCGATCTCCTCAATATCGTCGAGAGTTTCTTCTATTTCTTTAATAATTTCTGTTGATTTATACACTATTTTTCCTAAAGAATCCGCATTATTCAACTCATTCACCATATCCATGACCCGCTTAAGCTTATCCTCTATATCAACCGGAACCCCCTCAATCGGCCTGGCTTCCCTCACGTAGATCCTGACAGAATCACCATCTAAGCTCAATATAACTCTGATAGGCCTCGCAATTCTATAGCATCTCCTGATCCTGCCGTACTGATCCCTCACCTTGTGTACTTCTATTATGCCCGAGGACTCGAGCTCCCTTATATGTTTCAGAGCCGCAGGTTGAGATATTCCAAGTCTTTCAGCTATTTCACTCAATGTTAGCGGCTCCATAGCTAGTAACTTGACTATCTTCCTTCTGGTCTCAGTTGCGAGGGCCTCTATTATATCCTCAGCTCTCATTTACCATCCAATTAAATTCGCTTTTATATATATTTAAGCTTTCCTTTAAGCAGAATTGCAACGTTCAGCAACGCTTTACTTAGCCCCCTTCTGAATAGACAGATCACTATGCCTAGGGAGATGAGTAAGTTCGTTGCTACGGTCGGTGTTATGGCTACCTTGACAGCTCTAGCTACTATGGTGATACAGATACCCATACCACCAACTAGAGGTTACATAAACTTAGGAGACACTATCGTGATGCTCTCAGGTTCCCTCTTCGGCTCTATCATCGGCTCAATCTCAGGGGGCATAGGCTCTGCTTTAGCAGACCTCCTCACCGGTTACGGCCATTGGGCGCCCTTCACTCTAGTGATAAAGGGGATAGAGGGCTATATAGCTGGCCTCTCTAAGGATAAGAAGGGGATTCTCAGGATAACTCTGCTGATATTAGCTGGAATTGAGATGATAGCGGGCTATTTCATCGTAGAGACGATCATCTACGGGTTAGGTGCAGCTCTAGCGGAGCTCCCTGGGAATAGCTTCCAAGCCGTATCTGGTATAATCTTCTCTTATATCCTGACCCCGGTATTGAAGAAGGTGCTCTGAAGGATGAAGTTGAGGGGGAAGCTGCCGCCTGACTTCCTAGTCGGGGAGATTTTTTCTAGACTTCCCCTCCCATCTGAGGAGGACGTTATCCTCGGACCTTCGATAGGTGAGGATGCAGCTATCCTCAGGGTGGGGGACGAGCTACTAGCTATACACTCGGATCCAGTCACTGGCGGAGGGAAGCTCGCCGGGTGGCTCTCTGTCTTCGTCGCATCGAACGATATAGCTACTAGAGGCGTGAGGCCACGCTGGCTCCTCCCCGTTTTCCTCTTCAGGGAGGGAGCTGATGAATCCGAGATACTGAGCTTAGTGGAGCAAGTGGGTGATGCCGCTAGGAGAGTGGGAGCTTCTATTATAGGTGGCCATACTGAAGTCACTCCCAATCTCAGCTTCAACATAGTTGTCACTACAGCTATAGGATTGGGCAGGAGAGTCATAAATACGAGGGACGCTAAGTTAGGTGACTTAATAGTCCTAACTAAGGAATGCGCATTGGAGGGGACGGCTATACTCTCAACTGAACTCTTCAATGAGTTGAAAAGCAAGGGGATTGATGAGGATTTGCTTAAGAGAGCTGGAAGCTTTATAGAGGATATAAGCGTTCTAAAGGAATCCATTATCGCCTCTGAGTTTGAAGGAGTTCACTCCATGCACGATCCAACTGAGGGAGGGGTTCTGGGGGGTGTGCAGGAACTGGCTATAGCATCTGGCTTGGGGTTCAGGATCTACGAGGATAGGATACCAGTGAGAGAAGAGACTTTAGCGATATGCGATGCTCTGAAGGTAGATCCTCTGAAGCTAATAAGTTCAGGGAGCTTGCTTATAGCTGTATCGAGGGAGAGCGTTGATGAACTCATCTCAGCTCTGGAGAGGGAGGGTGTGAGGGCGAGTGTGATAGGCGAGCTCACGGATAGGGAGAGCGGCATGATCTTGCTCAGGAGGGACGGGAGTTCTGAGAGTATATCGGAACCAGTGATGGATGAGCTATGGAGATTGCTCAGTTAAGGGCCTCCTCAGCCCCTCGCTATAAATAAGTTTAAAAAAAATATACTTCTCGAGGAGCCTAGGGTGGCCTTGGAAGTAGTCGTCTGCGTGAAGCTCACTCACGATGAGACTCAGATACCTATAGAGGGGGAGAAGTTATTAGTGGAGAAGGCCCCCATTAAAGTGAGCGATATAGATAAGAACGCGATAGAGGAGGCCGTTAGGATAAAGGAGAAGCTAGGGGGCAGCGTGACTGTCATAAGCGTAGTGACCGGGCCTTACGATGAAGCTGTACTGAATGAAGCTCTAGCTATGGGAGCTGATAGGGCTTTCATCGTCGAGGGGATCAGCGGCACCAATCCCGTTAGAACTGCTAAAGCTATAGCCGAAGTCATAAGGAAGATGGGGATCAAATATGACCTAATATTATGCGGTGAGGGATCTTCAGATCAGTATAGTTGTGCTATAGCTCCTATGTTGGCTGAATACCTCTCGATTCCAGTGATTACATTCGTTGGAAAGCTTGAGATCGAGGGAAACGTCATAAGGGGAGAGAGGTTACTGGAGAAGGGTTATGAGCTCGTTGAAACTGAGCTACCGGCTGTAGTTTCCGTAACATCTGAGATAAATGAGCCCAGGATACCCAGCGTCCTCCAGGTAATGAGAGCTGGGAAGAGAGAGAAGGTCCTCGTGAAATCGAGCGATCTAGATTTAAAGACTCCTAATGTCGATTTAGTCGATGTGAAAGCTTATTTGAGGGAGAGATTGAGGAAGAAGATCGAGGGGGATCTTGAGTCCGCTCTAAGGGAAGTTATCTCCGTCCTCAGAGAGAAGGGGGTGATATCATGAGGGTACTCCTCGTCTCAGAAGCGTCCAATCTCCCAAAGCTTTTCTCCGCTATCTCTGGATTGAATCCCAGTTATGTAGAAGCTATAACTAACGGGGAGGCTAAAGTTAGTGTCGATAAGATAGTGATAGCTGATCTCAGCGTTAACGAATGCTGGGTGAACTTAGCGGCTGAGAGGGCCAAGGGATTCGATCTGATAGCCCTCCCTTCCAGCAGGGATATGAGAGAAGTAGCATCAAGGCTCTCCGTGAGGATAGGGGCTCCATATATAGCTGGAGCTGTTAATTTAAGTTTGAAGGATGGGCTCTTAGCTACTAAGCTTTGCTTCGGTGGGAGGGGGCTGGAAGTCCTCTCTTCTCAGCTCCCTTCCGTAGTGAGTGTGGATCTGAGCGGTTTCGAGCCCTCTTTCGGCGAACCGAAGGGGAGGGAATCTATCTCCCATGAGTGCAAGGGGAGGGTCAGGGTGCTGGAGAGGAAGGAGAAGGTCGCAGAAGTGGACCTCTCTAAAGCCGATATTATAGTATCCGTCGGGAGGGGGTTGAAGAGGAAGGAAGATCTGGAGATGATAAGGGAGCTAGCTAATCTGCTTAAGGCTGAGATAGCTTGCACTAG
Organism: Candidatus Korarchaeum sp.; assembly: GCA_020833055.1. Lineage (GTDB taxonomy): Archaea > Korarchaeota > Korarchaeia > Korarchaeales > Korarchaeaceae > Korarchaeum. The sequence continues at coordinate 73,935 of JAJHQZ010000002.1, forward strand.
ACCGATATCAGCTGATCTGAAGTGGTTGCCTGAGGAGAGGCACGTCGGTATGACTGGAGTCAGGGTGAGGCCGAAGCTATATTTAGCTCTCGGGATATCCGGGCAAGTCCAACACGTCGTCGGTTTCAGGGATGCAGATACAGTAATATCTGTGAACATAGATCCTGAGGCACCTATAGGTGAGGTGAGCGACTACTTCATAGTTGCAGATCTCTACGAGTTCGTTCCTAAATTGATAGAGGCCCTCGAGAAGAAGTAATCACTCTACTATCTTCCCTCCCAGTATTTTTACCGCGTCCATTATCCCTCTCTTCTTCCCTATCAAGATGAGCTGATCCCCTCCCATAAGCAACTCGCTATCCTTGGGGTCGAATATCCACCTCAATCCCCTCTTTATCGCTAGGATCCAGACTCCCGTGCGTTCCTCGAGATCTATATCCCCTATCCTCCTCCCAGCGGCTTCGCCCCCCTCCTCCAAGATCAATCTGCATATAGTGTCCTCGCTCTCCTCCACTACCATCTCTAGCACTGGATGTGCCGTTATCCCCCTCTCCACGAGGGAAGCTATGGAGTAAGCAGCATCACCAACCCTCTCTGATGAAGATGCTATCCCTATAAGGGGGATGAGCTCCTTCGGATCCCTTAGAGACTTCATGGATGAGAATAAGGCCTCGTAAAACTCATCCTCTAGTTCATCGAGCTCCTCCTCTAACCTCTTCACTTCAACAGCGATCTCCACATTGTTGTAGAACATAGCAGCATAAGATAAGTAGAGGGAGAGCTCTGATAGGTTCCTCATGCTGCTCAACATATCCGATATCCTCCTGATTTCATCACTCATCTCCTCTAGAGGGGCCTTGGGTACGTACTCCTCCCTCTTACCTGAAGCTAGAGCTCTGAGGTTCTCCAAGCTCTCCATCGGCCCCTCGACTAATAGGATATCTCCTCTCTCTATCTCAAACTCCTCCGGGATATTATATATCCACCTCCCCCCTCTCTTGAGAGCCAGGATCTCGCAACCAGCTAAGTTAACTGGATCCTTAGCCATCTCACCGCTCATGGATATCAGGGAAGATCCCTCCTCGACCCTCACTAGACCTATGACCTCGTCCGCTCTGTAGAGCATCCAGCTTATCGAGGGATGTATCGGGAACTTCTTAACGACGAGCCTCGCTAGATCCGCCATTGCATCGGATACCTCGTCTACAGCCCTCCCTATATCGAGAAGGCCGGCTAATGCCTCGGCCTCCCTCCTCGAGGCCCCTGACATTATCGCGACCTTGAAGAGTTCATGAGTCAAGGAATCGAGCTCATCCTCGAGGCTGAATACTTCATTCGCCAGTTCCTCATCGTTATACATGAGAGATGCATATGCGAGACTCAGAGCGAACTCGGATAGCTCTTTCATCTCGAGGAGTATCTCCTTCACACTCCTTATCTCAATCTCCATTTTCCAATCCCATAACACGTGGATAATTATATATGTTATCCTCGATAGCGGAGGATATCGGGGCTCAGTCCCTCAAGAACTCTATGTCATTCGAACCCAGGTACTCCCCCGTGGCTATCTCTATAACCTCCAGCGGGATCTTACCGACGTTTATTATGCTATGGGGAAGCCCTAGAGGTATCCTTATCCCCTCACCTCTCGCTATAATGGATTCCTTCCCATCTAAGATCACTTTGGCAGTCCCGCTTAGGACCTGCCAATAGATAGACCTGTGGAAGTGCCTCTTAGGCCCTAGAGATCTGCCCGGATATATCTTCAGCCTGCTCACCTCATAATTCTCGCTAGTAAGAAGTATTGTCTTCGTCCCCCACTCCTCATACTTCACTCTGTGCTCTATGACTTCCGGGAGCTCCTCCTTCAGCATACTCTCTACTAACTCCTTGAGGTCTTGGCCGCTCCCCTTAGGCATCACTAGTATGGCGTCCTCATCGTCTATCACTATCATGTCATTCACGTTAACGAGGGCTACGAGTCTCTTCGAGAGTATCAAGTTATTCCTAGCTCCATGATACCTGACCTTCCCACTCCTCGCGTTCCCCTCCGCGTCCTTCTGGAGGAGCTCGTATACGGACTCGAAGCTCCCTAGATCGCTCCAACCTAATTCCCTCGCTACAACGACTGCTAAGCTTTCTGGGACCTTAGATAGCGTTCCCGAGCTAACATCTATCTCTTGAACGTATTTGTATGCTTCATTCAATTCGAACTTCCTCAGGGGATCTGAGACTCCAGGCAACGTCTTCTCTATTAAATCCATCATCTTAGAAGCCCTGAATGTCATTATCATCGTATTCCAGACCCAGTTTCCCTCCTTAAGCATATTTATTGCTTCATTCTGTCCCGGTTTCTCCTTGAACATCTCGACTTCCCTCACGCCCTCGATTATCTCCTTCCCCAGTTTTATGTAACCTAAGCCTCCCTCTGGCTTGGATGGGGGGACCCCTATGAGGACTACTCTATCATCAGCAGCATCCAGCGATTTCATATATGCCTTGAGGAGCTCAGAATCATTCATTATAACGTGATCCGATGGAAGTATTATTACTATCGATTCGGACCCGAATCTCTCGCTTATCTTCATGAGACTGTAGTAAATAGCTGGAGCGGTGTTCCTCCTCTCCGGCTCGAGTATTAGGTCGTCCTCATCTAGGTTCACATCTATCTCCTTCGCCTGCCCCACCGCTAGGTATTTGTAGAGACTAGATGTGACTACTACTATCCTATCTGCCATGAGCTTAGCTCTCTTCAGAGATTGTTGGTAAGTCGAAGAATCTCCTATTATCTTCGCGAATTGCTTCGGGAAGTCCTTCCTACTGAGGGGCCATAACCTCGTCCCGAATCCACCGGCCAGTACGAGGGCTACTTTCATCCCATCCCCTCCCTCCCTTGGGCCACTTAATTAATATAATTTCGGTAGAAGAGGTAATATAGCAACAACTATCCGGAATTCTCATTAATTATATTTAGGGAATGCGACGCTCTAGTATCTGAAGTCATGGGCACACTCACCCTGAGTAAAATTAAAAGTATTCACGGAAAGGTATCGGGGATGAGGCTGATAAGTTTCTGGGGGAAAGGGGGCGTCGGGAAGACGACATGCTCCGCAGCTCTAGCTGTAGGCCTATCGGAGATCAGGAATGAGAGAGTGCTCCTACTGACTACGGACCTCACCCCGACATTATCTGATGTGCTTAAGGTCAAGATAGGGAGCTCCCCTACCAAAGTAGACGGATATAATAACCTCTATGCGATGGAACTAAATGAAGTTACTGTAATAAAGAAGTGGAAGGATAGATTCGGTCCGAAGTATATGATGTCATATCTTCCTTCCTCCCCGTCGATGAGAGTTTCATAGATTACGTTGCCGGGGCTCCGGGGATAGCAGAGCAGTTCATCCTATACCTCCTCTATGAACTGTTCGAGGATGGGAGTTACGATGCGATAGTCTGGGATACTCCCGCCTCGAGCAGTAGCTTGAGGCTCCTGAGGATAGAGAGGGAGTTATATGAGCATATGGGAGATGCTATAAAGCTATATTTGAGATTGAGGGGATTTCTAGAGAGGATGAAGAGTAAGGATTATGATCCACTTAAGCTCATAAGGAGCTGGAGGGAGTTAGCTGAGGATATATTCGATATGCTGGCTAGCGAGTACCATGAAGCTTACATAATCTCGACGCCCGAGATGATAGCGTATGAGCTATCTAAGAGGATAAGGGAGGAGCTCAGCAGCTTCGGTATAAGGGTGAGGGGTCTCATCATCAATAAGTACCTCTTAAACCCTTGTGAGGGTCTCGAGAAGATCAAGAGGAATCAGGATGATGTCATTGAGCTCTTCAGGAAGGATTTCGATTCCCTCAGGATAATCGAGTATATGGATAGGGAGATACTCGGAAGAGAGGCCCTCTTGTCCTTCTACCGATCTCTTTCTATATGATTAAGAGCTCCGAGAGATCCCATCCTAATCCGGATTTTGTAGTTAGAGGAATATTCAAAAGTAGCTGATATTAGGAGCGTAAATATCGCTTCAATATCCCCATATCATCCTTGATCGGAATACCGCTCCTCAACGCCTCCATGACCATGGGCTCCTTCCTTCCGAACATATCGGCGAATTCCTCGGGGGTCAGGGGTATCACCTCATAGCCCGGTGGATGGTCTATTCTCATGAGCCTCTCCACCGGACTCCTCTCCGGGAATTCGGCTATGAGGATTATATCCACATCGCTCCACAGGTTGAAATCACCTCTAGCATAAGAACCTATCAGGATTACAGTCGCTTTAAATGGTAACCCCTCAGCCCACTTTCTAACGCCTTCTATCACACTCCTCCTAAATTCGATCCTCCTGTTAAGTACTTCCATACTTCCTCAACCCATTTTATGATCTCCTCAGCATATTTAACGGCTCTCATAGCGTCAGATTTCGAGAAATATTCGTGAGGAGATCCCTCTGGCCATGCGTTTGGGTACCTCGCAGGCACGTAGTACTTATCGAGAGTGATCGCACCTTGCAAAATATCCTCTGGCACTTCGATCCCAGGAATGTTCGTTAATAACTTCGATACACTGCGACCGTAAGCCGGTAACCCGATACCGTGCAGTAGTGCTTTAACTGATAGCTCAGAAGCTTGCTGGGCCTTAAAGCAAGCCCAATTAAAATCTCCTCTCTCAAGATCTCCTTGAGCTGATTTTAAGGTGTTTTTAGCTGCTTTTAACCACCTCGAGTACTCATTCTCATCCAACACGATGTATACCACCGGGCCATATATCTGGGGATCCTCATTTAATAGATTCTCATCGATAACAGAGGATTCTCCAGCGGATATGAACCATTATACTGAGCGGAGGGCTAGGGAGAGCTCAAAGGATCCTGAGCTATACGTACTCGCGATAGTTGGGGTTCTTTTAGTCGTCCTCGGCCTTGGGATAGTGGATTACCCAGTGCTCCTATCCTAATTTTTCAGCTCGAAGCCCCCGTATCTGGAACATTCATTTTTTAATAGATGGATATGTTTGAAAAGATTGTAGTCTCTCCAAATTTATATATTTTTACTTTCCCATAATAGGGGGTGTGATGAGGATATTAACTTTCATCCTCCTGCTGTTAATACTCACCCTCATGTTAACTTCCTACAGCTCGAGCGAGCTATCGCCCGATTATAATAACATATTGAGCAGACTCTGTGCAAGTTTAAAGTATCATTGAGGGGGAATGAGATGTCGAAGGTCGACTACTTGATCCTCCTGATGGCCTTCTCCCTATTCGTCCTAGGTATCTACGATCACAAACTTCCCGCTATCATCTACTCTACCTTTCCACTACTTCCGGCTGCTGTGTTCTATGGAAAGGATTTTCCACCAAAGAGCTCTAAGTTCTTATGCTTACTCACTTATGCCTCCGTTGCTCTAGTGAACACGATGCTCCTGCTACAAGATACGGAGGGCTTCGTAGCGGAGTACCTGACTAAACCCTTCGCATGGGTCATAATCCTTTCCGCAGTTTTCTCAGCGATGGGACCGCGTCACTATAGCCTGAAGGGCTATAGGGGCATCATGGATCTTCTAGCGGGATACATCGTCATATACTTTTTCCCATTCAGCTATTTCGGATACGCTGAGGGATGGCTCTCTGAACCCCTCTTCATACAACTGTTCCTCGTCTCGCATCTTATATTAGTTCCTCCGATCTACATGTTCTTGAGGGCTTATAGCAATCGTAAATAGAGGCATAGGAAAGAGCTTCCTCCCCTTTTCCTGTAGCCTTCTCATTGATTTTATATGCCTGAAAGTCCTTCTAATCTACCAGAGCTTAGGATGCGAGGGGCCCCGGGCATTGAACCATCAGATCATTTTTCGAGAGAGTAAATTCGAGTACTTTCTGCTCATTTTTAGATCGCGATAGCTCCGATTCCCTGAATCGACTCAGCCAGATTTCCATCATAGGAGCTCGGATATAGCATTAGAGAGCTGAATCTAGGTATAGCATCACCATAAATCCTATGAGGAGCCCTAATGTAGCCTTCAACGTGGAGTAATTCTCCCCATATACCTCCGGTATCACCTCCTTCAGAGTGATGAAGAGCATAGCACCTCCAGCGAAGCCCATCCCTATTGGAAGCAATTCCTTGAGTTCCGTGAAGATTAGAGTCCCTATTATAGCCATTAGAAACTCGCTCACCCCGCTTAGCACCCCTATGAGGAAGCCAAGCTTCTTCCCTCCCGTGGAGCTGACGGGAAGCGCTACAGCGAAGCCCTCCGGTATGTCCTGGATCCCTATCGCTATAGCTGTAGCTATGCCGAGCGGTATTGAGTATGCCACTGAGACGCCAACAGCTATTCCCTCAGGGAAGTTATGTATCAAGATAGCTATCGCTATCAGCCAGGCCTTCCTGAGCAAACGTCTCGCTGACTCAGGGCCCTCATAACCCAAGATCGGGTGCTCATGCGGGATCAACCTCTCAACTACCAATATAGCTCCGAATCCCGAGATTATCCCTAGTGAGACCGTGGGGAAGGAGGAGGCTCCTATCGCTGGAAGTATCAAGCTAGTGAAACTGGCCACTAGCATTATGCCAGCGGCGAATGCCATCGAGAAGTGTAAGCTCAGCTTCTCTCTTCTGAGTATGAGGATCATAGCCGCGCCTGAGCTAGTGGTGAGAGCCACGAAGGCTCCAGCTATTGAGCTAGCTATCAAGGGGTCCCTCCCGATCAGTGACTCGAGGAGGTATGCCAGCTGAATGGATCCCTCTGAGACCATCCCAGCTCAATACCGGGAATTATTTTAAGGGTAGTAAGGTATAGAGGGGGGATCGAGATGGGATTGGAGCCGGGGCTGAGAGGGACTTTCGAGTTCAAGGTCGAGGAGAGGTTTTCAACAGGGCATGTGGGCATTCAAGTGCTCTCCACACCAGGGATGATAGCGATGATGGAGCTAGCCTCTATGAAGCTCGTCCAACCTTATCTGGATGAGAGGAGCACTACTGTGGGTACTAGGATCTGTGTCGACCATAAGGCACCAGCGCCAATTGGTGCCAGCATATCCGTCACTTCAGAGCTCATCTCAATAGAGGGGAGGAAGCTCGTCTTCAGGGTATCAGCTCACTGGGGGGATAAGCTCTTAGGGGAGGGCTCTCACGAGAGGTTCATCGTGGATAAGGAGAAGTTCTCAGCGAAGCTCAAGGAGGAGTTAAAGTGAGAGATGGTAAGGAGATATTGAGGAGACTTTCCGCCCTAGATTTCAGGGAGGATGAATATGCTTCTTTAGTGGCCTCTAGGTCCTCGAACCCATTCGAGACCCTAGTGGCTACAGTGATATCTCAGAATACCAACGATAAGAACACTATGAGAGCTATGGAGAACCTCAAGGGGAGGCTGGGATACTTAACTCCGGAGAAGATAATTGAGTTGAGCGATGAGGAGCTCGAGGAGTTGATAAGGCCCGCTGGCTTGCATAAGCAGAAGGCAAAGTACCTGAAGCTGATAGCTGAGAGGCTATCTGGGGGAGTTTTGGAGGAGATATTGAGCCTTGAGACTGAAGAAGCTAGGAATAGACTCCTAGAGATCCCTGGAATAGGACCCAAAACGGCTGATGTGCTCCTCAGCTTCATGGGGAGGGAGACTGTGGGCGTGGACAGGCATATAGCTAGGGTCTCATCGAGGCTGGGGATATCCGATGGGAGTTATGAGGGAACTAGGAGAGCTCTCATGGATATTTTCGATAAAAAGGATTATTTAAGGGCTCATTTACTTTTAATAAAGCTGGGAAGAGAGTATTGCAGGCCGAGGAACCCGAGGTGCGGGGAGTGCCCCTTGAGGGATATCTGTGATTTCTCACATTCTCTCAAGCCTGGGGATTCCTATTAAGTCCATCGCTAGGCCCAAAGTCCCTCTGACAGCGTTGACTAAATTGAGCCTCGCCGCCCTCTCCTCGGGCCTCGCGGCGCTCAACACAGGATGACCTTCGTAGAACTTATTGAATTGGGAGGCGAGTTCGTTAGCGTACGAAGCTATTATATCGGGCCTCATGAGATTGAATGCATTCCATACTCTCTCGGGGAACTCGGATATCATTTGAACGATCGTGATCTCAGCATCGCTCTTCAGCTCATTGGGGTCGAAATCCTCCGGCACTTCCTGAGCTTTCTTAATTATGTTCAATGCCCTAGTGTATGCATACTGTATGAAGGGTCCGCTGTTCTCCTCTAAGTTCAGTACTCTCTCCCACCTGAACTGGACCACTTTACTCGGGGATACGCTGATCAATCCATACCTCAGAGCACCTACAGCGACTTTCTCGCATATCTCCTCATCATATATTCCTCTCTCCCTCAATATCTCTTCAACTCTCCTCTTAGCCTCATCTAAGACTTCGTCCAATGTTATGTACAAGCCCCTCCTCCCCGACATCGCTGCCCCCACTAAGTTTACCATCTCGTAGGAGAGGTGCACGAGCTTGCCCGGATCGTGGCCCATCAGAGCGAGGCACGCTCTCACTCCCTTCTGCTCCATGTTCTGCTCTGAAGCTATTACGTTGTAACAGAAGCTCACACCCAATCCCTCGAATTTGTATAAGGAGTAAGCTACATCAGTCCCCGTGTACAGCCAAGTCCCATCGGATCTCGTGAGATAGAACTTCCTCGGTATCACTTCCCCCAGCCTCCCTTCCCTCTCCAACTTAGATATATCATCTTCGCTCAATTCGAACACCTTCCTCACATTTTCATCCCCTTTAGCTGCCTCCCAGAGGTCTACGTAAGCGGCTTTCCCCTCTCTTTTCAGATAACCCGTTCTCTCTAGCTTCTCAATAGCCCTATCGACCCACCCATTCCATATCAACTCGCTCTCCCAATCGAAGCTATCGTGAGTTATGCCCATCCTCTCCAAAGTCTCGACGAAGCCCCTGATTACGGACTCAGTTATCTCCCTGAACATCTGAACGGAGTCACCTTCCTTCCTCTGATATCTCCTGAGGAGCGACATGACTTCCTCCTCACTAAGTTCCCCTATCCTCAGTAGCTCCGGCTCTATCCTCCCTATACGCTCAATTACCTCATTCCATTCCTCTAGCTCAGATTCCGAGCTGAATCCATTCTTTATCCTCCAGATCTCAAGAAATGCATTTGAAATAGCATATATAAGACCGAACCAATGATCCGCTTTCCCTTTAGGGATCAGATCCCTCACTTTAGATCTCCCAGCAACTAAGATAGCTACTTGTAAGTTGCAATCGTTGACTAAGTAATGCCTCCTCACATCCCATCCCAAGAAGTCGAGTATCCTCGAGAAGGAGTCGCCTATGACAGCGTTCCTCCCGCTCCCCACGTGAAGAGGGTGAACTGGATTGGCGCTAGTGTGCTCTACCATCCCCACGACTCCCCTCCTCTCACCCCTCCCCAACTCCTCGCTCGACGCTAGCCTCAGTACATCCCTGAAGAACCTCGCTTTATCGACCCTCAAGTTCAAGTAGCCGCTCTCCGCGTATGCATCCGAAGAGTAAGCTATCTTACTCATGTCGATCTTACCTAGGACTGTTTCAGCGGCTCTCTCAGGATCTAAGTTCAGTTCCCTCGCTACCTTGAAACCCACGGGGAGGCCGTAACTCGCGTAATCCTTACGGACCCTAGATACTTGAATTGGGGAGAAGCGGGCTGTAGATCCTAGTTCTCCGAGCACTCTATTCACTTCCTCAACGAATGTCGACTTAACTGCACCTAGAGGGTCCCTGATCATCGACCCACCTTGGGATCAGAGAATATAATGATGTTGCTTTAAGTACTTAGGGGGAGCTCACGGAGGGCCGGAGGGGTCTCACCGCCTTCCAGAGGATATTGAGGGAGGCCTTAGAGCAGATACCCTATGGAGAGGTCACCACCTTCAAGATAATAGCTGAGGCCCTCGGGGATGGGAGAGCCGCTCTAGCGGTCAGAAACGAGTGCTTGAAGCTCTCCAAAATAGATCCAGATATCCCCTGGTGGAGGGTAGTCTCATCTAAGCTCGAGCCCATGCCAGGGGCTGAGGAGAAGCTGAGGGAGGAGGGGGGTATCGAGAGAGCGAAGATTGGGAAGTTCTTCAGGGAGTTAGATGTATGGCCTATCTTCAGAGTCATGGCATCTGATCAAGTGAAGCTCTCTGAGAGGTTGATCTTGAGCGAGCTCGGGGATGTTAGCGTAGCAGCTGGAGTCGATGTGAGTTACATCGATGACAGAGCCGTGGCTTGTTGCGTGACTGTCGATGAGGAGCTAAATATCGTAGAGGTGAGGTACGAGAGGTTCTCACCCCAGATACCGTACGTACCGACTTACTTAGCTTTCAGGGAATTGAGGGGGATGTTGCCGGCAGCTATGAAGTGCGACTTCGATGTGATATTCGTTGATGGTCACGGGATACTCCATCCAAGGGGCTTAGGAGAGGCCTCCCATCTGGGCTTGCTCTTGGGTAAGCCGTCTATAGGAGTAGCGAAATCTAAGCTAGTCGGGGAGGTAGAAGGGGGCTACGTTAAGTTCATGGGTAGGGATGCCGCTGCCTTGTACAGAGGAGGGTTCGTATCACCCGGACATCTATCGGACCTTGAATCAGCTTTAAAAACTGCTATAAAATTTTGGAGGGAGGGAAATCAACCTCTCCCTCTGAAACTCGCCCATTCACTCTCTAAGATCGCTAAATCCTCAGATTGATTTGATGGGGTTTATTCTCCTCTAGACTGACATCTAAAACTGTCTCCTTACCATCAGGAGGTATAACTAATAGCTGGACATCTATCTGCTTTTGGGAAGTTATCTTCCCCTCTAAGTATCTCCTATCGTACCTGAACGTCCCTCTCAAGCTCTGCAACCCTTCAAGCCTCTCTATCATCTTGGAGGGGGTGGTGATCCATATCTCCCTCTTTGAAGCTTCATTTATCGCTGCCAAGATGCTCAGCTCTGTCATAGCATCCAAACTGACGAAACTCCCCCTCTTAGCTATCTCCTCCATTACCTCAGTTACTCCCTCCCCCCTCACCCTCCCGAGGGTGGGTATGCTCCAGAGCGACCCTATCTTCAGGGGTCTCGAGACCCCTAGTGGATATCCGAAGCCTTGATATACCTCACCGACTATCGTATATCTAGCTTTAACGAACATAGCTGACTCTAGGGCATCTTTTACGGTAGATTCAATGCTCCTGAACCTTATACCGAGATCCCCTCTCTTCAAGATCTCCGCTAACTCCCTATACTCATCTAGTATAGCATCATGACTCACAGACGCTTTAGGGGAAGCCAGGAGGCCTACTTCATGACCGCTCTCCTCTAAATTGAGCAAGCTCTCCCTTATGCTCGATGGACTATAATCCTCGCCCCTTCCCGTGAAAAATGTTACTGATTCTTGTAATTTGCTTATTTTTTCTATCCAAATTTCCCTCTTTCTTAATAAATTTTTAAGCTTTCCTAGGAGGGATCTGCTCCTCCCTATCCTCTGGACAGGTACTGAGATAGCTAGAGCCCCCCTCCTCCCGGGCGGGGATATCCTCTTGAGCACGAGTGGAAGGCCCTCAGACTTATGGAGCATGAGTATGAGACTTAGGAGGAGCCTAGCGTGAAGATCGGCCGCAGGTACCCTTGCCTCAACTCCCCTTATCTCAGATATCGCTGCTAGATTTATCCTATTGTCCGGGGTCTTCACTTGCTTAATCCCTAGAGATAGTTCGGCCCCCATCAAGAAGTAAGCTATAGTCTTGAAGAGATCGTAGCCCACTAATATATTCCCATCCCTCCTGAAGATCGGGTTGGTCCTCGAGAGCCTCTCGCAATCGAAACTGTATTTATATCCGAAGAAAGGGGATTTCTCCTTATTTAATTCGAGGAATCCGGAGGGCATAGGAGGGGATCTCTTACTCTCCACTCTATCTCCACCGAAGTAAGCTAAAGCCGTACTCCCTATGAATATGGATGGTGTGACGATAGGTACGAATTCCGATTCCTCTGGAAATATTGAGACCATATGCCTTATCGGGTCGGGCTCATGCACTTCCTCCCAGAAGAGCCCGAGAGAGTTTAAAGTGTACCTGACAGCTTCCCTCACTCTCGGGTCTCTCGACTTTATGACAGCTATGTTCGTCTGAACCACTCCCCCTCATGGGGTGGTGGGGCCGGTGGGACTCGAACCCACGTCTTACGGGTGTCCCCCTCATTGCTCCAGGGACTGGAGCCCGCCGCCCTACCTTTCCAGGGCATGACCCCTATATCATAGGGGGACGCCAGGCTGGGCCACGGCCCCTCATCAGATCCTGAGTAGAGATTATATAAATTTGAAGGGGCCTCCTAACTGAGGGGGTTATAAAAAATTTATGTCAGCTGGGGGCTTAGAGCAGAGGGAAGGGAAATGAGATGTGCCTACTGCGGTAAGGAGGCAAATATATACGTGGAAAACCTAGGTTCTTGGGTCTGTGAGGAGCATTTCGAGAGATACTTCCTTAAGAGAGTCGATAGAGTGCTTAGGAGAGTTAAGAGAGGTAGCTCCCTATTATTCGGGATATCCGGTGGGAAGGATTCCGTCGCTGCGATACACTCAACTAGCCTCCTCAAGGAGAAATATGGATTCAGGATAGGGGCCGTAATGATAGATACTGGTTCGGATGAGTGCTCGAAGGTATTCAACGAGTTGAGGGATATGCTGGGCTTCGAGGGAGAGGTCCTGAAGTTGAGGGATTGGGGGATAGAGATCCCTAGAGATCCCAAGCTCGCTTGCTTCGTCTGCGGGGTCGTCAATAGGTACTTATTGAATAGATACGCTATCGAGAGGGGGTACGATTACGTCGCCACTGGTCATAACTTAGATGACATGGCTTACTTCGGCTTGAATAACTTAATAAAGCACTCCTTAGATTACCTCTTATATCAATACGACTCAGTGACGGATCCCGTGCCTGAGTTGAGGATGGCTGGGAAGGTGAAGCCCCTCTTCTGGTTGAGCGATTCCGATTCCCTGAATTACGTCAAGCTGAAGGGACTACCTAGATGCAGTACTAAGTGCCCCGAGGGGTTGGATAAGCAAGCGATAATAAAGCCTATACTCTATGAGATAAGGAAGAAATGGCCTCCATCTCTAGTGAACTTCGTCAGCAGCATAAGAGAGCTCGTGAGAATGGTGGATCATCCCCAGAGGAAGGTGAACTTATGTGAGAGGTGCGGATACCCGACATCCGGGAGGATATGCGCTTTCTGTAGGCTCAGGGAATCGATAGGGGATCTTAAATGAAGCTCTTCGATGTCCATTGCCATCTAGAGGATGAATCCTTCGATGAGGACAGGGAGGAAGTATTGGAGAGAGCTAGGAAATCTGGTATAGTGGGGATAGTCACATCTCCATTGGATAGGGAGGACTCCATCAAAGCTCTTTCCCTCTTCTCAGGGAGTGATCTAGTCAAGATATCGATAGGCCTCGATGTGAGCTATTACGGAGATGATTATGAGATAGAGGGGACTATCGAGCTCATACTGGAGAATAGGGACGAGATAGTAGCGATAGGTGAAGTCGGCCTGGATTATAGAGTGGCTTCGATGGGAGGGCCCGGGAAGGAGAGGCAGAAGGAAGTGTTCAGGAGGTTCATAAGGCTCTCCGAGGAGTTGGATAAACCGTTGGTGGTGCACAGTCTGTGGGCTCAGAGGCCCGTCCTCAGGATCTTGGATGAGGAAGGAGCGACTAGAGTCATCTTACATGCATTCGGTGGGAAGGAAAGCGATGTTAAATTCGCTGTAAGTAAGGGTTTCTTCATAAGCATACCTACGAATGTCATCAGATCCTCTAATGTGAGATCGGTAGCTGAAGCTACTCCTTTGGAGAGTATGGTTCTGGAGTCGGACTCCCCGGTCCTAGCCCCGGATGGGGGGAGGAACGAGCCCTCCAATATATTACGCTCAGTCGATTTCTTATCGAAGCTCAAGGGCTGCAGCCCCGAGGAGCTCTCGGATATAACTACGAGTAACGCTAAGAGGGTGTACGCTATTTGAGGATAGCATACGATCTCATAGGATCTAGGGAGACCGGGGCTGTAGCTATAGTGGATATCCCGGAGGGGGTTGATCCGCTGAAGGTAGCGGAGGAGATATTCAGGAGGCACCCTCACGTCAAGTCCGTCCTGAGGAAGGCTGGGAGTAGGGAGGGCGATTACAGGACGAGGCCCCTCGAACTCATAGCTGGATCTGAGGATACTGAAGTGATACATAAGGAGCACGGATACAAACTCAAACTAGACCCTAAGTTCGTTTATTTCTCCCCTAGGGAGGCTACTGAGAGGCAGTTGATCTCAGATTTAGTTGAGGATGGGGAACTAATATTCCTGATGTTCGCTGGCGTTGGGCCTTACGCTATAGCGATAGCTAGGAGGAAATCCGTCCAGATAGTGGGAGTGGAGATAAACAGTATTGCAGTCAGGTACTTCCAGGAGAATATAAAGATGAATGGATTGGGCCATAAGATCTTCCCGATAGAGGGGGACGTCTCTTACTTAGCTCCAGCTATGAGGGGGAGGTTCGATAGGGTCGTGATGCCCCTGCCCCTGGGTGCTTACCGCTTCATAAGGGAAGCCCTCATCTCGCTCAAGGAAGGGGGAGGTTACGTCCATTTCTATTACTGGGGTGGTGAGGATGCCCTAAAGCAAGCTGAGTCCTTATTCAAGAGGGAGGCTGCGAGTTTCGGGCTCGAAGCTAAGTCAATCGGCTTCAGAGTCGTCTCAAGCTATGCTCCGAGGGTGGATAAGATCAGGATCGATTTTTTCGTAAAACCCATGTTAGTTAAATGAAATGACCAGACAGGATTATATAATCGGGGCTAGGTAGAGTAAGGAGGGTCCTCGGGACCTCAAAAGGGGGAAAGAGGGATGGAAGGTAAGACGCTTATCTCTGATAAAATTCAGGTCAAATTTCAGGAGCATCTAAATTATCTGAATAAGTTATATCCGTATGAGGAGTCCCCTTTTCATAAGCTCTCGATCTCTTACAAGAGGATGGCCGACGCTATTAAGGAGGTCCCAAGGCTCCTCTCCGATGGCCTATCCGAGCTCTTCGTTAGCCAAAAACAGGAGATCCTGAACCACTTCTCAGAGGATATAAAGTTCTTAATAAGCTCCGGAAACCTTAGGGAGCTGGATGATGGGGAGATAGAGACAATTTTGAGCTTCTTAGGTGATCTAATCGATTCGATATATACTATGGTGATAAGGAGGACCTCTAGCGATATCCACAATTACTTGAGATGGACCCCGGAGCTCGGGGATTCTGGAGAGAACTTGATTAAGAGTTGCGAGCTCTTCTATAAGGAGCTATTGGAGGAGATAGCTAAAGCTAAAGCTGAGAGAGACATCTATAAGGAGAGAGCTGAGTCAATGGAATCCCTCGATGTGATAGTTACGGGGAAGTATAAGATACTTGAACTCCTAGAGAGAGAAAACAGACCCCTGAAGCCAGTAGAGATAGCTAGTAAGCTCAATCTCAGCGAGGTGACTGTGAGGAAGTACATAAAGGAGCTCGTTGAGGAGGGGTTGATAATCAAGGACAATAAGACCAGACCTTACACGTACTACTTAGGTGATCCGAATTGGAGAGCGAGATTGAGGATAAAGGAAAGGAGCTTATAATACTGGTCTCGCCTATATGCGAGGAATCTTTAGAGGCTTCGATGAAATTGAGGGAATGGGCGCGTCAGAGAGGTTACTCCATAAGGGAGGTCTCAGCTCTAGAGGATGAGGGCTTGAGTATCATAATGGACCTGAATATAAAGAGGTTGCCCGCTCTAATCTCTAACGGTAGGCTGATTTCTCAAGGTAAGATCCCAGAGGACCTCGATTCCCTCTTGGGAGATCTCATTTGAGGACTGATGTCCTCGTAGTCGGAGGTGGTATAGCTGGCTCTACTCTCGCCTCAATCCTATCCTCCAGGGGCTTCGATGTGACTATAGTTGAGAGGAGGCCGAGGGTGGGATATCCTCATCACTGCTCCGGCATCCTGGGGTTCGATGCTATAAGGGAGCTCGTGACGTTCTCAGAGGATTGGGTCCTATCTGAGATAAATCACGCTACATTCATCTCCCCTGGGGGCTTTAAGATCGAGATAGATAAGCCACTCGCGAAGGTAGTAGATAGGTCGATTATGGACCTAGAGACGTGGGAGCATGCCCTCTCATCAGGAGCTAAGGGTATGTTATCGACACCATTCAAGGGACTGGCATCTAAGAGTGAAGCGATTGTGAGAGGGGGCACTATATCTTTCGACTTGATAGTCGGTGCCGATGGGTCCCTCTCATCAGTAGCTAGGGCCTTCGGGCTGAGGAGTTTGGAAACTGAGTTAGGACTTCAGAGGAAGTGCGAGGGGAGGATAGGGGATGAGTACGTGGTTAGGGTCTTGAGGGGGAGCCGCTTCTCCTGGATGCAGCCCTGGGGAGATTGCATGAAATTAGGGGCTATAGGCGAATTTGGAGAGATAATAGAGGTCATGAGAAGTTGTAAAGTCCCTATAGGGAAGATTGAGGGTAATCTGATACCTAGAAGACCTAGGAAAAAGTTTTACGGTGAGAATTTCGCTCTAATAGGGGATGCCGCTGGCCAAGTTAAGCCTTTGAGCAGAGGGGGTGTCCTCCTCGCCGTGAGAGCTGCTAAGATCCTAGCTGAGGAGTTCGAGCGAGGCGGGTTGAGGAGGCTGAGCTCCTATGAGAGGAGATGGTGGGAGATCAACGGCAGGGAGGTAGCGTTAGGGATGGCGGCGAGGAGGTACTTAGAGGGACTGTCCCCGAGAGATCTGGATAATATTTTCCTATTTTTGAGGGATTTTGAGGATATCATTCAGGAAAGTTTCGAGACGGATAGGCAAACTTCCCCACTCAGTAGGATACCCAAGGCTAAAGTTCTTAAGCTGACTCTCATGAGACCTGGGGCGATGCTCCGAGCTATGATGGAGTTAGTGAAGCAAATGGTGGTAACATGGTGACGATAACTAACGCTCTACTCGGTCTATCTACTTTCCTGATCTCAATAGCCCTCATAAGGAGATACTCGAACACCCCGGAGATAACGTCCATCCTGATGAGCCTCAATATAGGCGTATACTTCCTCACATCCCCTAGTATAATATTCGCTGATAACTCCATCTTGTTCAAATACGGTAGCTCAGGCTCTTACTTGATCTCCGGGAGGTACGAGACCCTGATAACTTCTATGTTCTTACACGCCAATCTCATACACTTATTCCTCAATATGTACGCTCTCCACATCTTGGGGAAGGTGGCCGAGATATCCCTCGGGAGGGCTAAATTCATCTCCCTCTACTTCCTCTCGGGGCTAGTCGGCGATCTCCTCTCCTGCATAATTGACTCGAGTAGCGTGAGCGTTGGTGCTTCCGGAGCTATCATGGGGCTCCTCGGATATATAGTAGCTATGGAGTATAGAGTGACGGGGAGGTTCAATCCATCGACAGTACTCTTAGCTATCTTCGTGATATTCGGTGGCTTCTCCGCTAATGTAGATGTTTTAGCGCATCTGGGTGGTTTCCTAGTGGGTTTAGGGTTAGGACTCTCTAGAGCTCCTCCATGGTGAGAGGATGTTAGTGAGGCTGGTCCCGTTCGGCTTCATATACTACTGGATCCTGGAGTACCTCAGTGAGAACCTCCCTAAAGCTTATGGAATCGGTGTCATAATCAATAAGAGCTCTCTCAATATCCCAAAATTCGTTTACGATACTGTCAGTTCTCAGGTAGTGAGCGAGAAGTTCTTAGACTACTTGAGGGTCGTGGATAAATGGCCCAGAGATGAGAAGATATTGGCGATAGTCGATGGGGATGCTTACGCTAGGGGCACGAACTTCGTCTTCGGACAAGCTGAGGTCGGGGGTAGGTTCGGAGCTGTCTTCATAGCTAGATTGAATCCTTCCTTCTACGGCGGCCCTGAGAACGATGGCCTCTTCCTCTTGAGGATATTGAAGGAAGCTTCTCATGAGCTCGGCCACATGCTGGGGCTGGGTCACTGCGATAATGCTAGGTGTGTCATGAGCTTCAGTAACTCTATATGGGAAGTGGATAGGAAGGGTTGGATGCCCTGTGATAAGTGCAGGAGGTCGATAGGCCTTGATCCCCAAGCTCGATTATTATGATTTACTCATTTTAGATATAGATGGGGTCGTTTGGCTCGATGGTAAGCCGATAGAGAGTTCTGTAAGGGCTATAAATGAGATAAGATCTGAGATCAAAGTAGTATTCCTGACTAATAACTCCACGAGGCACAGGAGGACTATCGCAAGCCTATTGAGGGATATAGGGATCCCATGGGTCTCTGAGAAAGATATATTCACGAGCGCGAGCGTCCTAGCTAGCCTATCCAGTAGCTTGGGAATAAGGGATTGTTACGTCATTGGCGAATCTGGTCTCATTATGGAACTTGAAGAAGCAGGTATTGAGATATCCGATGAGGGGGATGTTTGCGTGGGCTTGGATAGGGGCTTCAATTATGAGAAGCTCAAGGTAGCCGTGAGGAACATATTATCTGGGGCTATGTTCCTAGCCACGAATTACGATAGGCTCCTCCCCACTCAGGAAGGGGCTATCCCTGGAGCCGCATCTATTGTCTCTGCTATCTCAGCTGCTTGCGGCAGGGAGCCTGATATAATCGTCGGCAAACCTAACCCTATAATGTTCCTACACGCTTCAGCGAGCGTCGGTGCTAAGAGGCCCCTAGTCATAGGGGATAGCGTGGAGACAGATATCCTAGGGGCTATGAGGGCCGGTATGGACTCAGCCTTACTGCTGAGGGAAGGGAGAGGAGGGATCGGACCACGCCCGAAGTACGTGCTGAGGGATCTGGAGGAGCTGATACGCTGAGGGTGAAGGGGGCTTACATAATCATAATGAGGTCCTCAGGCGGTCTCCTGAGGGTAGGGGCCCTAGGGACCTTCGAGGTACCAGAGGGGACGCTAGCTTACGTGGGCTCAGCTAAAGGGCCCGGTGGCTTACTAGCTAGGGTATCGAGGCACCTCAGGAAGGGGAAGCGTCTGAAGTGGCATATAGATTACCTAACTGAGAGCGGGATCGTGGAGATCGAGGAGGTAATAGCTATCCCCTCAGCTGAGGAGGAGGATTTAGCGAAAATTTTAATGGAATTCGGTAGTCCAGTTATACTCGGTTTCGGTTGCTCGGATCGTAAGGATGATAAGTCCCATCTATTCTCATTGAAAGATCTGGGTTCCCTGAGAGCCTTCCTGAGGGAGAGGTATATATTTCACGAGCTTAATCCCAGGTCCTTAGGGGATATGTAGAAGTTGAGCTTACACGTATGATAATCCCTTATTATCTGCCTAGCTGCTTCCTCGACTCTGAGCTCCCCTCCGCTCACCCATCCCCTCTTCCTGGCCAATTCCTCAATTATGCTGAGAGGATCTCTCCCCTCTATACCGTAAGCCCTCTTTATCGCACTCGGATCCGCTCTCAGGGCCCTCTCAATTAGGGATGAAGCTGCTTCAATCGGATTATTCAATTTCTCGGGAGGGCATCCCCTTATAGCCATCTCCAGGGGGCCGCCCTCTATCGGGATTATACCCGGGGAATCTATGAGGTAAAGCTTCCTCTCTATCCTGAAGAGTTGAAAGCTCCTCGTATACCCAGGGTTCCCCGGTATGGGGCTCGTAGATGCTGAGGACCTCCCCTTCAGCACATTTATTATGGAGCTCTTCCCCACCTTCGGAAATCCGACGACAAGTACCACAGCTGGGAATTCAGGAGCCTCCCTTTTTATGAATCTCCTCAGCTTCATCGTGCCCATCCTCTCTCTAGCGCTTATATAAGTCGCTTTCAATCCATCCTCCCTGAATACCTCGACCCACTCATCCAGGACCTCTCTTGGGACTAGATCCGACTTATTCATCACTAATATCACTTTCTTCCCAATGGAGGAAGCCATTTCCTCCACTTTCCTGCTCCTAGTGGTCCAAGGATCTCTGGCATCTAGCACCTCCAATACCAAGTTAGCCTTACTCATGGCCCCCTTTATCTCTCCGAAGTCAGCGAGCCTCATCAATTGAATATGCATCCTCGCTTTATCATGTTATCGATGGATTTATATCCTTCAGCTCCGGGGCAGAATTGAATTGCTAAGCATAGTGATCCCCACGTTCAATGAGAAGGAGAACTTAGAGGAGCTGCTGAGGAGGATAGACTCTACCCTCAGGGGCTTGGATTACGAAGTGATAATAGTAGATGATAACTCACCCGATGGGACCGCTGAAGAGGCCCTGAAGCTCTCAGATAGGTATCCTGTGAGGGTTATGCTGAGAACCGAGAGGTTAGGCCTCTCCTCAGCCGTCCTAGATGGGATTAAGATGGCTAGGGGCGATATCATATGCGTGATGGATGCGGATCTCCAGCACCCCCCTGAGTTGCTCAAGGAACTATACGAGAGGGTCCTTGAGAATGAAATAGTGATCGCATCTAGGTACGTTAAAGGGGGCTCTGTAGAGGGATGGAGCTTCCTCAGGAGGCTCATATCCAGGGCTTCGATATTATTAGCTAGGTTACTCATCCCCAAGGTCAGGGGGATAAGGGACACATCCTCAGGATACTTCATGCTCAGGAAGGGATGCTTAAATCCTGAGGTGAATCCCAGGGGGTTCAAGATACTCCTCGAGATATTAGCTAAGACTGAATGCACTAGAATTTACGAGGTCCCATATTCCTTCGGCTTGAGGAGGCATGGGGAATCCAAATTGGGATTGGGTACTATGATAAATTACGCAATCCAGTTACTGGAGCTCTCCTCTCCCTTCGTTAGGTTCTCAATAATAGGGGCCTTAGGCACCCTCGTCAACCTCCTCTCACTATATGCGATGAGGTACTTCCTCGGATTGGAGCACGAATTAGCTTCTATAATCGCTATAGAGATCTCTCTCCTGAATAACTTCATCCTAAATGATATCTGGACGTTCAGGAAGAGGAGGAGAGGGGGTATCATCAGCTCCCTCCTCAACTACCATCTAGCTAACTTCATGGGGATAATAACGCAGTTTTCCATCTCCATGTCACTCTACAGGTTCTTCGGGATCGAATCCATTCTCTCTCAGTTCATAGGAATAATAGTGGGGTTCATAGTGAATTACTCCTTGAGCAAGAGGGTAGTCTGGTGGTAGGATGAGGTCCTTCACGATAGGCTTGATTATATCAATAGTTCTGGCCTCTTCCTTCTTCATATACGCTTACAGCGAGGCCTCTTCCCCTAAGTACAGGGGAGATGATTATTACGTGAGTGATGAAGTCTGGTACGTCACCTCATCGAGGAACTTGCTCCATGAGGTCTTCGGTTTGCATCCCAAGTACTCAATAGATGGCTACGTCTTCGCTACTCTCTCCTTCAATTCTGAGAGCGATCTGAAGGAGCATTTAGACGATCTAGACTCGTTGCTGAGATCCATAGGTGGTGAGATAGTCAGAGCGAATTACACAACGACAGGTGATAGGATAGCAGCTATCTGGGTCATGGTCCCCGGATCCAATTCCTCCAAACTCGAAAAAATAGGATATGCTAAAGTCAGATATGGTTTTGAATATCCATCGAAATCTGGGATATTGGAATATCTTAACTTAGAACATCCACCTCTCGGAAAGTACTTCATAATGCTGTCTATGATGCTATTGGGGGATTCCCCAGCTAACTGGAGGATCCCCGGTATTTTAGAGGGATCTATCATAATAATTTTGGTTTACTTGACTGTTTCTAGGCTTTTGAATCCTTTTTGGGGAGTAGTAGCTTCTATCGCGATTGCTCTCGATCCAATATTACATGCTATGAGCATTGTCGCGATGCTCGATATACACTTAACTTTCTTCACCGCCCTCTGCCTCCTCTTCCTCGTCTACGATAGACCGTTAGCCGCTTCGATATCCTCCTGGCTCTCTTTCTCAGTGAAGTTCAGCGGGCTATTCCCAGTCGCATGCACTTATCTCTACCTCAGGATCTACAGAGGGGAGAGGCCCCTGAGGGCTCTGGTAATTTCTATATTGCCTAGTTTAGTCTACTTGGCTCTCTCAATACCTCTAATAAGTTACTTAGGCCCTGAGAGGTGGATCCAGGAGAACTTGAATGCGATAGCTTGGCACACGACTAGTAGGGGGAGCGGACCCACTCCATCCCCTCCCTGGGCTTGGTTCTTCAATCTAGCTCCCATGGCCCTCCACTTGAATCCAGATTTAATCGCCAGGGTCAACTTCGTGTCTTATATTCTCTCATTCGCTTTCACTATACTCCTACTCCCCTTGATGCTGAAGGGGGAGAGACTCTACATACCGATGATGATGATCCTCTCAATAGTCCTAGGTTACACTGCAGTGTATATAGCTGGTAACAGGACCCTTTACAGTTTTTACGCTGTCCAACTCTCTCCTTCAGTCGCTTCAGCCTTCTCAATCTCCCTCTTCTATCTGATGAGGGAGGATCTCGGGGATATTGTGAGGAGGGAGTGGGGATCAGTTTTGGACATTATATTCGGGGATGAAATCGAGCTTCCGGAGGAGATAAAACCTTTCCTCCTTTTGAAAGGAGATAGGTCATTTTATGTGCTTAGCATGATTCTTCCTGTCTTAGTCTCGATAATACTGCACCATAATTTCTATCTCCCGGGAAGCCCTGTGTTCTCAACTAATGTGAGGGATTTCGGGCTCTCAGGGGTCTTAAACGATCTCTTAATGAGATCATCTGACAAGATATGGGTAAGGGAACTAATCTTCTCCTCCATAACTGTGATATCAGCTCTGATAGTCTCCCTCGACTTAGTTGAGCTCTCAATATATCCGATCCCCATGTCCTTATTAGTGCTATCTGGTTACGACTGGACACTCCTATCCCTAGCCCTAGCTCTTGAATCGATCTCTCTTATGAGGAGGGGTAGGGAGAAGATCTCTATCGTACTCGCTATACTATCTTCTTCATTGAACCCAATAAACATACTGCTATTCCCATTGATCTTCAGGAAAAGGACTTCTATAATATTCGCCGCATCCCTGATACCTCTCTCACTCCTCTCATGGCCAGAAGAGGGGACGAGCGGAATCCTTCAGGGCTTCGCTGGAGCTTACGCTCCAGTAATAGCTTTAACGACTTCTGTAGCCTTGACAGCTTATCTGATGAGATATAGTACCCTCTGGAGCTCTGTCTTGGGGATGGGCCTTATGACCCTCCTCTCAGGTATCAAGCAGTCCTGGGGCCTCACAGCCCTGGCTCTAGTATCCAGCAGTCCCTCTATCCCATTGATCGAACTTCTCTTATCGCTCTCCCTCATAACATATAATAATCCTTCCCTCCTCTCCGGGATTTTATTCAAGTGCAATCCATCTAACCCTAAGGACGCTTGCTCGGATCCCTCGGTATCGATAGCACTCTTCTCCCTAGCGATAATATACTTGGGGTTGAGGGGATTGTATCGAGGGAATAAAATTAAATTAAGAGTACCCCATCTAGAATAAATTCGCTTTTTTACTAAATATAGTTATTTTCCTTAAGGACTTTCTGTAGGGTGGCTTAGTCTTTTAAGTGAAAAAGTTTTATTATTTTATAGATCCGAAACATGGGATGGGCTATGAATGAGCTAGAGAAGCTATTCAATCCGTCGGCGATAGCCGTAGTTGGGGCATCGAGAGACCCCAGTAAGATAGGGTCCCGAATTTTAAGGAATCTCCTGAGCTATGGATTCAAGGGGAAGATCTATCCGATAAATCCGACTGCGGATGAGTTGATGGGGCTCAAGTGCTATCCTAAGGTATCTGATGTACCCGATGAAGTGGATGTAGCTGTGATATCAGTACCTCCCGATAGAGTACTGGAGGTGATAGATGACTGCGGTAAAGCTGGAGTTAAGTTCGCTGCCGTAATAACTTCAGGATTCAAGGAGGTAGGGAATGAGGAGTTGGAGGAGGAGCTGGTGAGGAGAGCTCACAGTTATGGGATGAGAGTACTTGGACCGAATATATTCGGCTACCTCTATGCCCCAGCTAGGCTCAACGCTACCTTCGGACCCAAGGATGTGCTCCCAGGGAACGTAGCTTTCATCACACAGAGCGGGGCACTGGGGATAGCTTTGATAGGGTATACGGTAGTTGAGAACATAGGGATCTCGTCTATAGTGAGTGTGGGTAATAAGGCGGATCTGGACGATGTGGATCTCCTCGATTTCTTCGATAGGGATCCGAACACCGGTGTTATAATGATATATTTGGAGGGGATAGCCCCCGGCAGGGGGAGGAAGTTCATAGATGTCGCCTCTAGGGTGAGCTTGAGGAAGCCCATAATCGTGATAAAGGCCGGTAGGACTGAGGTGGGTGCTAGAGCTGCTGCAAGTCATACGGGATCGATAGCAGGGAGCGTAGCTATTTATGAGAGCGCTTTCAAGCAGAGCGGGATTCTCATGGCTAAAAGTGTTGAAGAAGCCTTCGATTGGGCGAAGGCCCTCTCATGGAACAAGATTCCGGAGGGAGAGGGGCTCATAGTTTTAACTAATGGAGGGGGAGCTGGTGTGCAAGCGGCTGATACTTTCGCTGATAATGGGATTTACCTCGGCAAACCTCCAGAGAGCTTAATTCGGGAGATAAAGAGGTTCGTTCCGCCCTTCGCTTCCCTCGCGAACCCTGTAGATATGACGGGGATGGCTACTGATGATTGGTACTACATGGGAACCCTAGCTGCACTTAAGAACCCTGATGTAGATGCTCTGACAGTCCTATATTGCCAGACTGCAGTAACTACACCCATGGGAGTCGCGAAAGGGATAGTGGATGCTATGAAGGAAGCTGGGGACAACAAACCAGTGACGGTGGGGATGGTCGGGGGCCCCGAGGTAGCTGAGGCCCTGAGCTTCCTCAACAAGCAGAGGATAGCTGCTTATCCTACCCCGGAGAGGGCCTCCTCAGCTATGTCAGCTCTCTACGCATACGCTAGGGCCAGGAGCCGCGTTATGAAGAGCGTGGCCGTGAGGTGATATAGTGACGTTCATCGTGAGGGATATCGCCGAGGGAGTCATCCTCTTCAGGATATTGAATAGAGTGACGGAGAAGTTTGAGAATTTCTGGCCAATTCCAAAGGGTACGTCTTACAATTTTTATATAGTGAGGGGGAAGGATCGAACAGCTCTTATAGATGGGGCTGATGCCAGATTCTCCGATGAGTTCTTCAGGGCCTTAGAGGAGAGGATCGAGGTAGAGGAGATAGATTACGTGATAACTCAGCACTCGGAACCCGATCACTCCGGTACTCTGGCTGAAGTCATGAGGAGGGCCAGTGGAGCTGAGTTACTGGGCACGAAGCAGGCTTTAGCTATAGGAGCCTCTCTCTCCAATTACCCTCTCGAGAGAGCTAGGGAGATAAGAGATAGTGAGAGGCTCGAGCTCGGTGGAAAGACCCTGAGGTTCGTAGTAGCCCCTATGATACACTGGCCCGACACCATGATGACCTTCCTGGAGGAGGATCGCATATTATTCACTTGCGACCTCTTCGGATCCCACGGAGCGAGCGAGAAGGTCTACTTCGATGAGGATGATTTCGAGCTCGCGGATTATTACGCCTCGATACTCATGCCCTTCTCAGCCATGGTAACTAACGCTCTCCAGAAGGTGAGAGCTCTCGAGCCGAGGGTCTTGGCCCCGAGCCACGGCGCCCTCCACAGGCATGTAGATCCCATACTGAGGACTTACGAGGATTGGGCATCTTGGAAGCCGAAAGGCAGGGCTTTGATCGTAGTAGGAAGCCAATATGGGAACTCAGAGACCTTAGCGAGGGAGGCCGCTGATGGATTAAGGGAGGAGGGGATCGAGGCAACTCTAGTCGATAGCTCTTACGCCCACCCCGACGATCTGTTAGCGCTCACGCTGGAGTCATCAGCTATACTCATAGTGTCCTCTACTCACAATGGGAGGCCCTTCCTAGGTGTGAGGTATTATCTAGATCTACTGGAGGAATATAAGCCAAAGAATAGGGTCTTTGGTGTCATAGGGACTTTCGGGTGGGGAGGAGGCGCTGGTAAGTATATAAAAGATTTCCTGGAATCCCTCAAGATCCCAGTAGTAGCTTATATGGAGGCCAAGGGGAAGCCCGGGGAGAGGGAGCTCAAGGAGGCAAGGGAAATAGGGAAGCTCCTCGCTATCGAGGCTAAGAAGCTCCTGAAGTGATCTACCTCTATTTCTATCCCTTTGAAATCTCTTGAAATGTCTTTTGAAGTTCCTTGAGTATGACGAAAGGATGCTTCTTTAATCTATCCCTCGGAACTCCCTTCTCCAAAGCTAGGAACGACTCTAACAGGGCTATCCCTTTAACTATCCCACGTAACCTTCCCGCGGGTCCGAAGATGAGGAAATCAGCACCCCTCATCCTCAAATAAGCTAGAGCTGATATCAGCATCGGATATGCATCATCCCCATACCTCTTCTTACTCAAGAACGATAGGGCATTGGCTGGGGCGCAGCCTACCTTGTATCCGTGCTCCTTGAGGAAGCTCAGGGATTCAGCAGCTATGTGAATGGAAGCCGGATCTAAGACCACTACATCTATCATGAAGTCATCTAAACAAGCTCCTTCAGCTTTAGGCAGGAGTTTCTCACGGATTATCTTGAGCTTGTTCTCTTTCTTCATGCTCTCCAGAGCATCCCTAGGATCGAAGGCCACTAGTACTGCTGACCTTATTCCGGATTCCCTTATCGCCTCAAGTTCCTCCCTCCCAGTGTCAGGGTAGATAGCATTAGCTACAGCTAGATCTTGAATCCCCAGTTCCTTTACCTTCCTGTAGGAGCGTATCCTCACCTCGGGGCTTATGCCATCGACGAATATAGGGACATTGAAGCTCGAGGCGAACTTGAGGTAAGGCTCAGCTGCTTCCGCCGAAGATATCATGACATCTAATGCATAGGGGATATTGAGAGATCTAGCAGCTTCTAGATCAGCTTCGACTAATCTCCTCTCCCCTCCCTCATCGAATATCCCCCTGCCGTGGTCCGAGACCCTCCTATCCCCCTTGTAGAAGATAGAAGCTACCATGAGGGCTGGCTCCATCGGATTCACCTCAGGATCTCCAGAGCCTTAGATATCCCCTTTGGAGAGCTTATGATCACACCTCTCACTTTAGTCCTGCTTATATCTCGGAGGAGAGCCTTATAATCTACATCCCTCACTTCATTCAGCCCCATCTCCCTGAGGACGCTGAGATCTAGATCCTCCAGCCCCGGCATTATCATAGTATAGATGGGGATGTCCCCTAGGAAGTCTATCAGCTCGGATAACTCCCCGACATCTTGTATGGGTTGAGTGACCACGAAATCCGCTCCTGCCTCTATCTTCGCCCTCAATGTATCGCTAGGCTTTGTGAATGTCGCTACACCCACTTCGATATCTATACCGTGCTCCTTTACCAGTTCTATAGCCCTCACTGGATTCAGGGATGTTGGCATCCCTATGGATGGTAGATCGCCCCTAACTATGACTACCCTCCTTATGCCGACTTCGGAGAGGGCCATTATCTCAGAGATGAAACCCAGCTCACTCCTATCCATTACCCTGTAGTTCGGGATGACCTCCAACCCTAAGCTTTTAGCTACCACTGAGAGTACGAGAGGGGATGGGAGAGGCCTCCCGAAGGGGCACTCTGGGAGGGAGATGAAATCAGCATGGCCTATTATACTCGAGAGGGATCTCAGAAACCTTGGGAGGCTAGAGGGGACTATCTCTATACCTATCTCCAATAGAGATCACCTCCCGGATAATGATCTCCTGGTAAATATTGGTAAGGATTTGAGATAATGTGAGAAAGTGCAGAGTATGTGCAAGAGCTCCCCCCGAGCGGCTCGATCATAGGACCCATTAGCCCTCAGCTTGAGTCCTAACATTAATAAACACTTCCTCCCATGATACTAGGTGTCGTGATTGGTTAAGAAGCAAAATCCCGGGGATGATGAGAGGGAGAGCAGGGATGTTACATTGATAGTAGCCGATATAATAAAGCAAGCTGACTTCGGCAGGGGAATAGTCAGATTGGATCCGGAGATAATGAAACAGTTGGACCTAACGAGCGGGGATTACTTGAGGATCTATGGATCTAGGGTCACCCACTGCAGGGTGATGCCCTCTGTCAGCATGGACGTGGGCACTAGGTACATAAGGATGGATAAGATAGTGAAGGGTAACGCTGGAGTTAGGACGGGAGATAAAGTGAGAGTGAGGCCCGTGGATATAGGGGAGGCATCTAAGGTAGTATTGGCTCCCCAGGACCATATGATAAGGGTCGCCCCCGATTTCCACACTTGGGTGAAGAGGAGGCTCCTGGACTTCGCCGTGACGAAGGGGGATGTTGTGCTCATACCCATATTCCAGAGGTTCATATCCCTCATAGTCGTCAGCCTGACCCCCGGGACTTACGGGAAGATAGGTCCAAATACGATAATAGAGGTCAGGGAGTCCCCGGTTGAGCTAGCGAGGGTAGTGCTCCCCACTATAACTTACGAGGACATAGGAGGCTTGAAGGATGCCATCCAAAGGATAAGGGAGATGGTAGAGCTTCCTCTTAGGCACCCTGAGTTATTCAGGCACTTGGGGATAGATCCACCTAAGGGAGTATTGCTCTACGGTCCTCCTGGGACTGGCAAGACTCTGCTAGCTAAAGCTGTGGCTAACGAGAGCAACGCCCACTTCATAAGTATCTCAGGCCCCGAGATAATGAGCAAATATTATGGTGAGAGCGAGAAGAGGCTGAGGGAGATATTCGAGGAAGCTGAGAAGAATGCTCCATCGATAATATTCATAGATGAGTTGGATTCCATAGCCCCGAATAGGAACGAAGTTACGGGTGAGGTTGAGAGGAGAGTAGTAGCTCAGTTATTGGCCCTGATGGATGGGTTGAAGGGCAGGGGCGAAGTCATAGTGATAGGAGCTACTAACAGGCCTGAGGCCATAGATCCTGCTCTGAGGAGGCCCGGTAGGTTCGATAGGGAGATAGAGATAGGAGTGCCCGATAGGGAGGGTAGGAAGGAGATACTGCTTATACACACTAGGAACATGCCCCTAGCTGATGACGTTGATCTCGATAGATTGGCCGATATAACTCACGGCTTCGTTGGAGCTGATCTAGCCGCTCTAGTTAGGGAGGCAGCCATGGCGGCTCTGAGGAGAGTACTTCCTAAGATAGATCTAGATGCTGAGAGCGTACCGCTAGAGGTACTTGAGGAGCTTAAGGTGACGATGAACGATTTCATGGAAGCCCTTAAGATAGTCCAACCATCTGCCCTCAGGGAGATCTCCATAGAGATACCGAACGTCACTTGGGAGGATGTCGGAGGGCTGGAGGATGTCAAGAGGGAGTTGAGAGAGGTCGTAGAGCTACCCCTCAAGAACCCCGATGCCTTCAAGAGGATGGGGATAGAGCCTCCTAGAGGGGTCCTCCTCTACGGACCCCCGGGATGCGGCAAGACGCTGATAGCTAAAGCAGTAGCTAACGAGAGCGAAGCTAACTTCATAAGTGTCAAAGGGCCCGAGCTCCTCAGTAAGTGGGTTGGGGAGAGCGAGAAGGCTGTTAGGATGATATTCAGGAAGGCCAGGCAGGTGACTCCAGCTATAGTCTTCATAGATGAGATAGACTCCCTATTCCCGAGGAGGGGAATCCATGCCGATTCTGGAGTTAGCGAGAGAGTAGTGAGTCAGATGCTGACTGAGATAGATGGGATACACCCGCTCAGGGATGTAGTGGTCATAGGAGCTACTAATAGACCGGATCTGATAGATCCGGCTTTATTGAGACCAGGAAGGTTGGAGAGGCTAGTATACGTCGGCCCTCCGGATTTCCAGTCCAGATACCAGATATTGAAAGTGTTAACGAGGAAAGTGCCCTTAGCTAAGGATGTAGATCTTAGGAGCATAGCTCTGATGACGGAGAGGTACAGCGGCGCCGATCTAGCTGCTTTAGTAAGGGAAGCTGCTATGGCAGCTCTGAGAGAGGATATAAATGCTGAGAGAGTGGAGTCGAGGCACTTCGAGATAGCATTGAGTAGAGTGAAGCCGAGTTTGACGGATGAGATATTGAAGTACTTCGAGGAGATAAAGAAGACCCTCAGAGCTGCGACTATACCGGAGGAGAGGAAGGAGGAGACTTACGTCTACTGAGCCCCTCGAACCCTCTCACAGATAAAATTTTTAAACTGATATTAGGAGCGGGCCCGGTGGTAGCTTGGAACTAGCGTAGCTTACGTATCTGATTTCAATTCCGTAGCTAGATCCGGGGTTCCCGAGAGGGTGAGGATCTTCGATACTACGCTTAGAGATGGGGAGCAGACACCTGGCGTCTCCTTAACTTGCAGTGAGAAGATTGAGATAGCTGAGGCTTTAAATGAACTAGGAGTCGATGTGATAGAGGCCGGATTTCCGATAACGTCTGAGGGCGAAGCTGAGTCAGTGAGGGAGATAGCTAAGTCTATAGCTGAGATAGAATCAGTGAGCAGGGCTGAGGTATGCGCCCTCGCTAGATGCAACTTCAAAGATATAGATATAGCTGTGGACTCCGGAGTAGATTCAGTTCACGTTTTCATAGCCACTTCCCCGCTTCACAGGGAGTACAAACTCAAGATGAGCAAGGATGGTGTTTTGAGGAAGGCTGTGGAAGCAGTAGAGTATGCTAAATCCAGAGGCGTCATTGTGGAATTCTCAGCTGAGGATGCGACGAGGACTGAGCTCGATTTCCTGATCCAAGTTTTCAAAGCCGTTGAAGAGGCTGGCGCGGATAGGGTGGATATCCCGGATACCGTGGGCGTGATGACTCCAGTAGCTATGAAGTACCTCGTCTCCAGAGTTGTCAGTGAGCTCAGAGTCCCGGTAAGTGTGCACTGCCACAATGACTTCGGTTTAGCTGTAGCTAATTCCTTAGCAGCAGTAGAGGCTGGAGCTCAACAAGCTCATGTGACTGTGAATGGACTGGGGGAGAGGGCTGGAAACGCCTCCCTGGAGCAGTTCGTAGCTTCCCTCCACTACCTCTACGGGGTCAAGACTAGGATCGATCTGACGAAGCTCAGGGAGGTATCTGAACTCGTTGAAAAACTGACCGGCATCCAGGTCCCGCCTAACTATCCGATCGTTGGGGATAATGCTTTCTCCCATGAGTCGGGGATCCACGTGCACGGGGTCCTGGAGCATCCGGGGACTTACGAGCCCCTGATGCCCGAGGCCGTGGGGATGAGGAGGAGGATAGTCCTGGGGAAGCACAGTGGGAGGCACGCTATAGAGGAAGCCGTCAGGAAGTTGGGATACGATGCTAGGGGTGAGGAGATAGAGGAGATAATGAGGAGGGTGAAGGGTTACGGGGATAGAGGCATAAAGGTCACGGAGAAGCTGTTCGGCAGGATAGTGGCTGAGGTCATGGGGGGAAGGGAGGGCGCCAGGAAGCTAGAAGTGGGGGAGTGGCTCGTCGTCACTGGTAGCGGGATCACTCCATCGGCTTGGATAAGGGCCAAAGTTGGAGGAAGGGACATAAGGAGCTGGGGTTGGGGAGTCGGTCCCGTCGATGCCCTATCCAATGCTCTGAGATCGATAGAGGGCATACCTAATTTCAGGCTCTCTAGGTTCAAGCTCAACGCTACTAGCAAGGGGACGGACGCCCCTGGAGAGGTTTACGTTAAGATAGAGAGCAATGGGATCACTGCTGAAGGATACGGGATAAGCGAGGATATAGTAAGAGCTAGCCTGGAGGCCCTGCTGGATTCCCTGAACAAGGTGATGAGCGATGAAAACAGCAGTGGAGAAGATACTGAGTAGGGCATCAGGTAGAGATGCTGAGGCCGGCGATATCGTTGAGGCCGAGATAGATGTTTACATGATTCACGATCCCATGGGGGCTCTAGTTGATGATGCTTTGAGGGATTTATGCGGGGAACCGAGGCATCCAGAGAGAGTGGTAGCTGTCCAAGATCACTTCGTCCCGGCTAAGGATATAGAGTCAGCTAACCTCAGCAAGAGGCTCAGGGAGTTCTGCTCGAAGTGGGGAGTTAAGTATCATTACGATGTGGGATGGGGCATATGCCACGCGGTCCTGCCCGAGGAGGGTCACGCAGCCCCCGGTGATGTCATCGTGGGCACGGATTCCCATATGCCCACTCTAGGGGCCTTAGGGGCTTTTTCGGTCGGAATAGGGGCTACTGAGATGGCAGCAGCATTGATCATGGGGAAGCTCTGGTTCAGGGTCCCCGAGACTATCTTAGTTAAGTTGGACGGCTCCCTCCCTGAGATGGTCTTCGCTAAGGACATCATATTGAAGCTCATCTCTATGATAGGAGTAGATGGAGCTAATTACAAAGCTCTGGAGTTCAATGGGAGCGTTTTGAAGGCTATGGAGATGGATGAGAGGTTCGTCCTCACGAACATGTCCGTCGAGGCCGGAGCTAAGACCGCGATAATACCTGTCGATGATGTGACGCTCTCCTACTTGAATGGGAGGTTGAGGAGGGCTCCCAGGCCTGAGTACTCCGACGATGGGAGTCACTCTGATGAGATCTCCATTGATGTAAGCTCACTGGAGCCGCTAGTTGCGATCCCGCATTCGCCTGCAAATGTCAAACCGGCTTCCGAGGTGGATGCTGAGATAGATCAGGCTTTCATAGGCTCCTGCACCGGAGGGAGGCTGAAGGATCTCGAGGTAGCGGCCAGGATCCTCAGGGGGAGGAGGGTCAAGGAGGGGGTTAGGCTCATCGTGATACCCGCGAGCAGAAGAATATACCTAGAGGCCCTGAGGAGAGGTATAATCGATATATTGATTGAGAGCGGAGCTACAATAGGACCTCCTAGCTGCGGTCCCTGTCTTGGGGCCCATCTCGGAGTTCTGGCTGAGGGGGAGGTAGCTATATCCACATCCAACAGGAACTTCAGGGGGAGGATGGGCCATCCGGAGTCGAGAGTGTATTTAGCCAGCGCAGCCACAGTAGCGGCTTCCGCCGTTGAGGGCAGGATAGTGGATCCGAGGGTGATAGTGTGATAAGGGGGAGAGCTATAAAGTACCCTGATAACGTCGATACTGACGTCATAATCCCGGCTAGATACTTGAAGCATGGCTCTGATCCCGAGATCCTGAGGGGTCATGCTATGGAAGATCTAGATCCTCTATTCCATCAGAAGGTCAGGGAGAGGAGGATAATAGTGGCTGGAAGGAACTTCGGTTGCGGATCGAGTAGGGAGCAAGCGGTACTAGCGCTCAAATATTCGGGGATTGAGCTCATCATCGCTCAGAGCTTCGCTAGGATATTCTTCAGGAACTCCATAAACTTGGGGCTTCCGGTCATGGAAGTTCCAGAGGCATCTATAATTGAGGATAACGAATATTTAGAGGCGGATCTTGAGAAAGGTCGCGTGTACCTGCCTGAGAGGGGGATAGAGCTCATCGGAACTAAGATCCCAGAATTCATGATGAGCATACTGAGAGCTGGAGGCATAGTCCCTTACCTCAGGGGGATGAGGGGATGCCGAGGATAGCGGTAATACCCGGGGATGGCGTTGGTCCTGAGATAATAGATGCGGTCATTCCGGTGCTGGAGACCCTCTCAGATCTGATGAACCTGCCACTCGACTTGAGGTTCTTCGAGGCCGGGGATGAGACGAAGAGGAAGAGGGGGGTCGCCCTACCCGAGGAGACGCTAAATGGCGTGATGAATTCGGATGCCACGCTCATGGTAGCTATAGGGGAGAGCGCTAGAGAAGTCATACTTCCTTTGAGGCAAAAATTAGATCTCTATGTTAACTTAAGGCCGGCAAAATCATATCCAGTCCCTAGGGCCATTCCGGGATTCGATCTAACTATAGTAAGGGAGAACACTGAGGATCTATATGTGATGTCCGGCTGGAGGGGGCAGGATACTGCTGTGGACTTGAGGATAATAACGAGGAGAGCTAGCGAGAGGATATGCAGGTTCGGTTACAGGTACGCTAGGGGGAAAGGGAAGTCAAGGGTTTACGTAGTTCATAAGGCTAATGTCTTGGGAGGATGCATGCTCTTCAGGGAGGTTTGCTCGAGAGTAGCTGAGGAAGAGGGTTTTGATTACAGAGAGATGTATGTGGATAGCGCTGCCATGAGGATAGCGATGGATAGGCCTTTCGATGTCATAATAACGACCAATATGTTCGGAGACATACTATCGGACCTAGCTGCCGCATTCATAGGGGGACTGGGCATGTACCCGAGCGCTAATATAGGGGAGAGTAGGGCTATATTCGAGCCCGTCCATGGGACAGCTCCTGAAATAGCTGGGAAGAACATAGCGAATCCAATGGCAACTATACTCTCCGTCGCTATGATGATGGGATGGCTGGGTCATGAGGGGGGATCTAAGCTCATAGAGGAAGCCGTTAGGAGGGCTTGCGAATTAGGTTACACGACTCCGGATGTGGGGGGCAGCATGAGGACTAAGGAAGTTGGCCTTAAGATCTCGGAGATCATGAGGGAGATCTGTGGATCGATTAATTTTTGAGCTCGTAACGCGGCCACCCTTCCTAAATATTTTTAATTGTTTCCGGGAGAAGAATAGCTAAATTATTTAAGGAGTGCGTCACGATCCCTTATGAGACTGTTGAGCTTCAAGCACAAGGGCTCGCTGGATTACGGAGTTATTATAGATGATGAAGTGATACCGTCGAGCGAGCTATCGATGAAAATTGGGAAGAAGCTGCCTCCGACCCTGGAGGAGCTCATAAGGCTTCCGGTAATAGATGAGGTGATAAGCCTCCCGGATAGGTCATTCGGGAGGACAATAAAGGTAGAGGAAGTTGAGATCCTGAGGCCGATATCGAATCCTCCGAAGATAATTTGCTTGGGGAGGAATTACGTCGAGCACGCTGCTGAGACCGGTAGCAGCCCTCCGGAGGAGCCGATAATATTCATGAAGCCCAGGACGGCGCTCAACGATCCCTTCTCCGATGTCATAGTGCCCGATGATTACACGAAGGAAGTCGATTACGAGGGGGAGATAGCATTCGTGATGAAGAGAGGCGGGAGGAGGCTTAGCGGCCGTGAGGCTAAGGCTTCGATACTCGGGTACATGGCTTTCGATGACGTCACAGCTAGGGACCTGCAGAGGAGAGATAAGCAATGGGTGAGAGGGAAGAGTATAGATGGATTCGCCCCAATAGGCCCTTGGATAGATGTAAGTGCGGATTTCGATGAGCTTGAGATACTCACTTTCGTCAACGGTGAGCTGAGGCAGAGAGCGAGCTCCGGGGAGATGATATTCAAGCCTTGGGAGATAATAGAGATATTGAGTAAGGGGATGACTATAGAGCCCTGCGACATAGTGGCTACGGGCACTCCATCTGGTGTAGGTGCCTTCTCGAACCCTCCGAGGCTCTTGAATCATAGCGATATCGTGGAAGTGGAGGTCAAAGGGGTCGGCAGGATCAGGAACAGGATAGTGTTTGAGAGCAAGCTATCTTAATCTATGCTGAGCCCCAAGATCCCTCTAGCCGCTATACCTATAATATATGAGAGAGCTGCCACGCCTAGGCTTATAGATAGCATCTCCAGGGCGGATCTAACTATGCTCCTCTCCCTTATGACCGCTAAGTATACTGAGAAGAATATCACCATTAATGAGGCGGAGGATAGCATCGATAGGAGGGCTGAGAATACATCTTCCATCAGGAGGAACGGTAGGACCAAGAATATCACGACGGCGATGTAAGTTATCCCCGTATAGAAAGCCCCCCTCAAAGGATTGCCCCTCAACTCCGACTTCCTCGATAGGTACTCTGAAGCAGACATTGAGAGGCTAGCTGCTATCCCCGTGATGAGGCCCGCGGCCGCTATGTACTTCGAGCTCTGAAGAGCGATTGAGAATCCCGCTAATGAACCTGTAAGCTCAACTAGAGCATCACTTAGCCCCAGTATCATCGATCCTATGTATTCCACCCTCTCCTCCTTTATCATACTGGCTAACTTCTCCTCGTGCTCTAGCTCGTCATCTATTATCCCCTTGAACTCCTGAGATATCCCTAGGAGTCCTTCATACCCTTCCTGAGCCCTCTCCTCGGATCTCTCCATCAGCTTAACTACGAAGGTGAGCCCCAAGATCCTCGATAAAGCGTAATAGAGGAAGATCTTCACTCTATCGGGTTTTATATCCCTCCCAGTGAATCTCCTTATGATCTCGTAGTGCCTCAGCTCATCTTCAGCTATCTTCCTGATCAACTCCCGATTCTCCCCACTCAGCCTCTCCGATATCTTCATATAAGTGTGGTAAGAGTTTATCTCATCCCTCTGGAAGTCCAGCAGATTCACAAGCTAGCTGAACCCAGGGAAAATAAAAAATTTGAATTGGAATTTCGGATCACTTCCTCGATATGATCGCGCCTAATGCACCTATTAAGGCACCGAGCCCCGCCAAAGCTGTCCCTATACCGGCAGGGAGCACGAAATTAACTAGCCACAAGTGTATCTGTTGAATCGGTATCTGCTGGCCCGGGTTGTGGACTGGATATACGTGCATCATCCAGCCAGCATAGTAGCCACCGTAGATCAGGGAGAAAGTCGCGAGGAATACCCCTATAGTGTATATAATGAATGAGATCGTGCCCACTATCGACTTCCTCTCCCCGTATAAAGAGGAGAAGTAGAGACTGCCCAATGGCCCCGCTATGAGGTACATGAGGTACCCATCGTGTACCACATACCAGCGCTTCCCCCAGATATTATCCTGGGGATCTCGAGGGGCTCATATGCTATTAGGAGCGTTAATAAGGCTGCTATAATTGCGTGAATTATCGAAGCATATCTGAACAACGTTCCCGGGGTCATAGGATCACCAATTCTCATTCCATAACTATAGTTATAAAGCGCGGTGATCGATTGTTTAGATCTTTTCATGTAGGTTCGGGAGATGCCATGGAAAAGCTTAAATGAGTCCTTCGCTCATCAACAGGATAATATCCACAAAGTCGCGTTGAGAGGATTAGGGGGTGCGGATGGGCACCGTGATGCCTAGAGCTCAGTTGGTCAGGAACGCGCTCACCGATATATTGGGAGCTACTCCAGCGGAGGTGTTGGGGAAGACCTGCTCCATCTTCATGAGGGTAGTTGAGTCCTCTCAGGAAGGGGACATCATGCTCTACCTCTTCGGATTGAGGCTGGGAGAGAAGTTGGGGAAGGAGTTAGGGGAAGTAGCTCAGGAAGATTCATGGAGCACGCTATCAGAGATCTTCACCTTTCTGGGATTGGCTGGAGGCATTGAGATCCTCGCTGAGAGGCCCAGAAGCGTGCTAATATGCGTAAAACCCCCCGGGGACCCAGAGAAGAGGGTCAGCTGCAGCTTGGCTAGGGGGATAGTACTGGGCTTCACCTCCATGATCTCCGGTGATCAGCTCTATGTCAAGGATCGGGGCCCCTGTCCGGGTGAGAGGGGATGCCTCCTGGAGTTGACCAAGACTTCGGAGGATGTCCTCATGAACCCGATCAGGAGGGCCATAGTGGAGTACCTTAGGGTCAATCAAGGGGCCCATATGAGGCAGATCTCGAGGGACCTAGGTATAAGCTTAGGATCCCTCAGATGGCATCTGGATGTGCTAGAGAGGAAGGGTATCGTGAGGGAGAAGAGGAAGGGGAATATGACGGAGTTCTACCTCTCCGATATATGATCACCAAGGATCATCATCCCATGGCACATCCTGGCTCTCGCATATGCGACCGCTGAAAACTATCTCCAAGACTTCACCAGAGGACCTCGTGAATACATCAACCTCCCCTGAGTCATCCTCCCTTATAGCGAGGACCACCACGCTGCAACCGTTCTCATCCTCGAGCGAGACGTAGAGCTCCTTATCCTTTATGATACTCAGCTCCGATTCATCCTCATCCAAATCGATCCTCTCCATCCTAGCGTACCACTTCCCCCACTCGAAAGATATCGCTTTCATCCCCAAGAACCTAGCGAGGGGCTCGAGGTTCTTCAAGATCACTCTCTTCATCCCCTCGATCCCGAGGGCTATCAACTCGTGAGGTTCCTCCTCAACGCTCTGAACGAACTTATCCCAGTTCAATCCTATCTGCTCTACCTTATCCATTTCCGCTCGCTCGCCCCTCTCTGTACTAGGTAATAAGTTTTTTGGTCCAATTCCTCTGGGGAATTGAAACATTTCAGGAGAGCTTAGAAGATCGCTCGACAGCTATTATTCCTTCTCTCAAGCTAGCTGACATGTTTGAGAGAGAATTCCATGAAATGATTTATCAATTGACTTCCAAGATCGCAGCGAAGTGAGATCATCCGCTCAACCTCCCCGCTACTCTATCAATAATTTTAACATAAACATCTTCAAATGTCCTATAAATAAGCTTAATTAAATCGTAGATGAAAATTATTAGAAAGATAATTACCGCTATTGAGAGGATCCTATAGGCCCAGTCCCCGAGGAAAGGTCTAGAGAGACTCGGTAAGTACGTCCAGAGTACCGCTAAAAGTATCGTGTAGAATAGATCTGTGATCATCCTCCAGAACACTGTCTTGGTTATCCCAGCTCTCTCGACTATGAGCTCTGATATCAGGTCCATTATCCCCTTGAGGGGATTCAGCATCTTGTAACCGAAGTATATTATTATGAGGAAGTCGAGGAGAGTCAACAGGAATCCGCCCTCTATTGAGAGGTCCTGCATAGATATAGTTAGATCCGAGACAGATGGTGAGATCAGTCTGACTAATAGGAGAGCGAAACCCATCTTGAAGCTATTGAGTAAGAACTCCCTGATGAGTTTTATAACTTCAGATTGCTCTTCTAATACCTCTGGGAAGGGCTTCCCCTTCTCCAAGGTCTTCTCCTCTGCCCCACTACCTGACTTATATGCGATGTAGATTGATGCGAGTGAGTAGGGTATGGGGAGCGTCGAGATGTATAAGAGCGCTGCTATAGGGACTGAGAATATGCATGACAGGAATATCACGAAGATCCTCGCATCCCTAGCCACAGGAATCATCCTGAGCTTCCTCAAATTCACATTAAGCGATTTAAGGCCGTGAGCTACGTAACTCACTAGGATGCTATTAGCGGAAGCCATTATAGCTAATATGAGGATAGAGCGATCCAGAATCCCTAGGGAGAGGGTTAAGCCTGAGATAAGGGCCACATCAGCAATCCTATCTAAGATCGCGTCTATGAAACCTCCCCAACCGGATGCCCTTCTGAACAACCTGGCTACTTCACCATCTACACCGTCCAGTATCGATGCTAATTGAGCGAGAAGGCCTCCTAAGATCAGCATACCGTTAGAGAGTGAGATCGCGGAGATAAGGCAGAGGATAAAAGATATTGCTGAAATGAGCATCGGATTGACCCTCATCCTCCTCTTATAAATCGCTAGTGATAACCTGGTCGATATAGGTCTGTTCAAATATCTTGAGATTATCCCATCATCCTTCTTTATTAACTCCCTCCTCAAGATCTCCCAGTATATTCTCCTAGCCTTAACTAAGTCTTCGGGTGTATCTATATCCTTCCAGAGCCTCCCAGTGACGTCTACGTAGTCCACTTCCCCATCGGAAGCCGCTAAGTTTAGGGCATCGGATATCCTAGCTTCAGGGCCTTTAGCCCTTATCGCTTCCTCTATGTAACCCCTGGCTTTCTCCCTACACAATATCAGGCCCGTATCTATCCCGTAGCGGGGAGTGATATCTTTACCAGCTTTGATCACTTTTTCATCGATAAGATGGAGCTTCAAGCCTTCCATAGCTTCTGATCTACTGGGATTCCTGTCCAAACAAACAGTGAATGCTCTATCACTTTTATGCGATATCAAATCCATTAGCATCGAGCTCTCAAATATATGATCGGACATCGCGATGAGGAAAGGGTTTCCAACTCTATTTAAGGCCAAATAGACGCTATATAAGTTCTCAAATTCATCTAAATCGGCTTCTATTATCTCCACTCTGTCCCCCACTCTCCTCTCGAAGGAATCCCTGAACTCGGGCCTCGTGACCAAGACTATCTTCTGCGGTTTGGCACTCTCTATCCTCTCCAAGACATGATCTAAGATCGTGATCCCTGGTTCTAGTTCGAAGAGGGATTTAGGTGAGTTAGAGGAGTACTTCCCCATCCTAGAGGCTAATCCACCAGCGCATATTATTGCGAACATCATCAATAGAGGTGGGAATAAAAATAAAGGATTGGCTCAGCTCCCGAGATCAGATTCTCATCAGAGTGAGCTCCCTGGGGCAGTTGATCCTTATCGGATTCATCTCCCCGAGTCCCCTGCTGACGTATAAGTAGCTTCCACCCTTGGAGAAAAGGCCGCTCGCGTACCTCCTGCCGTACTTACTGGGAGTCCATATAGGGCCTATTACGGGGAGGCAGACCTGACCCCCATGAGTGTGCCCGGCCAGGACGACTCTAGCATCGGGGTTCAGTTCAATTATATCTGGAGTATGGGATAGAAGCAGATCTACTTTACCCAGCTCACGCAACTTCCTCCCGATGGTATTGTCCTCGTACCAATCCACTCCGCCTATCCTGATCCCCCTGTACTCCACAGCTCTATCCAATAATAGAGTGACGCCAGCTCGCTCTAAAACCCTAATCCCATCCGGGATTGGGATCTTCGGATCCGCCCAATGCTCATGGTTCCCCAGAACCCCGAACTTAGGCTTATTCACTCGCCCCAGGATCCTGTAGATGGGCTCTAAGCTCTTCGTCCTCTCATCGTAAGTATCTCCGAGTACGAAGATGATATCTACTTCCTCCGATGCGCTCTTGAGGACCTCCTCTAGCTCCTCCTCCCTCCTCCCGAATCCGTGGATGTGCATATCAGCGAGGATCATGGCATCCAATCCCATGCCCGTATCCAAAATGACTCTCTCTATCCTGATGTAGTTCCCCAGTATCTCTGAAAGCCTCTTTCTCATCTCTTCCTCCCTACCTTCAGCCCCATTATCTTCGCGAAAGCCCTGGCTTCATGCACCTTCCTATTAGCTATGAACCACTCGAGCGCTTCCTCAACTTCACCCTCACCTATCGGGTTTCCCCGGATGAACTCGAGGAGGCCCTCCTTGATGACTTCATACCTCTGCCCCTCGCTCATCTTCTTGAAGTTCTTGAACCTACCGGTCGAGTTGAGGTAGTGATGAGCCCTCCTCGCCCATTCACTCATCGATTGACCCAACGATTGACCAATAAAATCATTGCTTAACTTTCCTCAAGTAAGCGAGTACAAGTATCGCTAGAGCTAAGAGTGAAGCGGCTATAATGTAAGTATATAAGTAAGTCTTATGAGCTCCCTCTCGAGCTACCTCGACTTCCCCGAGCGATGAGATCACTGCGTTCAGCTTATCCAAGACGCTGCCCTGCTCCGTCGGTGAGGGCACCTTCAGGACCCTTATCCCGAATTCCTCCGAGATCTCCATAGCCTTCCTGTTGCTAGCAGTATTCTCATCCCCCACTACTATTATTAGATCTATCTCCTTATTCCTCGCTCTATTATAAATCTCCGCTAGCTCTGATGGAGTTATCGGTGTCTCTTCCTCCTTCACTAGCAGGTACTTGACATCGATCCCCAGCCATTCTACATAGTACTGCGCCCTGGGATCAGATGCCAGTGCAGTGAGGTTGAACCTCGGGGCCTTCAAGAGCTCATCAACCTTCCTCCTGATTTCCTCAAACTTCTCATCGTATTGATCTCCGCAGCTTGGGTTCATCTCCTTCAGAGAATCCCTCAATGCTCTCATGAACTTGATGTAGTTCGAGGGATCGAGGATCGGCATATGGTAATTCGGGCCACCTGTCATCGGGTTCCTCAGTATATTCATCCCCTCTATCCAGGGGATCTCCAGGAGCCTCGCCTTAAGCTCCCCTCTCGATATCATCCCCTTTATTGAGGCCTCGAAAGGTGCATGGGCTGTAGATACTATCAGATCGGCCTCCCTTAGTTTCTCCATATCTCCCGGCCTCAGCTCGTATTCGTGGGGATCCAGGCCAGGCGGCACTAAGTAATCGACTTCATCAGTTGGGCAGGATATCAATTTCACATCGTAAGCCAAATTACTGAAAGTGACTAATATTTTTACCCCGCTTCCCGAGTTGAGCGGGAGCGTCGGTAGGAGCGAGATGAGTAATGCGGCCGCTAGCTTCCTCATCGCACATAACCTTGTGCACATCTTTATAAATATTTCCTGATATATGTGCACGATGCGCGTAGAGGTTGAGGGGCTGAGGGCTCACTACGGTAATGAAGTGCTATTCGATGGGGAGTCATTCGAGCTGAGCGGACCCGGATTGATATTAGTGATAGGGCCCAATGGAGCTGGAAAGACCACCCTCATGAGATCATTGCTGGGGCTCGTGAGGATCGATGGTAAGGTTTTCATAAACGGAGTAGATGTCACGGGGAGGCCTGAGAGAGCTGGTAAGTTCGTGGGATATGTCCCGCAGATAGGACCTCAGGATCTGGCCGTACCCATCAGCGTCATGGAGCTACTATCCTCATCTCTGAGGTCGAAGCTCCCTAGAGGATATGAGCGTCTCAGGGAGATTATAGATCTCTTAGGGCTGAGGGAAGTATTGAATCTCCCATTCTCGAGCCTCAGCGGCGGGCAGAGGCAACGAGTCCTTCTGGCCAGGGCTCTAGCACCGGATCCACAGATACTGATGATGGACGAGCCCATCTCATCCATAGATCCCGCCGGCAGGGAGACGATAATAGATCTCATACTGGACCTATCTAAAGGGAAGTTACTGATCTTGAGCAGCCATGATCCAGCTCTTTTCGCGAATCACTCGAAGGAGGTGATAGCACTGAATAAGAGGATAGTATCGATAGGCCCTCCCGAGGATGTCCTCAATGAGAAAGTAATGAGGGAAGTTTATGGGAGGAGCTTGATCCTAGTAGAGAGGTGTCTTCATGTTGTGGACTACCATGGAACTTATTGATCCTAGATGGTTTATAGTAATCTCCCTCTCATCGATAGTATTCGCTGTGATGAGCTCAATGGTCCTCTCCAGGAGGATGCTCTTCCTAGCTGGCTCCCTTCCGCATTCAGCCTTACTATCGGCTCTACTCTCCATAATAATCGAGAGGACGCTGGGCCTCCCTAGTCAAGTGGGATCCCTCATCATGAGCGTGGCCCTTATCTCCCTCTTCTCCTTAATGATATCTAGGGGCCTGAAGACTGATGTAGCTACAGCTATCTTCCTATCTATGACGGTCTCCCTAACAGCGATATCCCTCTACTATATCCTAACGAAGTTCCCTATCGCTGGGAGCGTCTGGTCGTACCTCGTCGGAGATCCCCTGCTCGTCACGTGGGAGGATGTGATCTACACTGCGATAATCTCCTCAATCACTCTGATAATGATAATCCCGTTCCTGAAGGAGCAAGCGTTAATAGGGATTGATAGAGACTTCGCTAAGCTATCTGGAGTCAATGTCTCCTTTTATGACGCTATTGCAGTAATTTCCCTAGCCATTGGTGTAGTTGGGATGCTCAGGGTAGTTGGGTTCATTTTAGAGCATGTGATGATACTCCTCCCCGGGGTAATCGCTGCATCTATAGCTAGAAGCTATAGGAGCTTCCTGATATACGCTTTTATAATTTCCCTAATGGGTGGTCTGGGTGGCCTCGCCCTGAGCATCATGACTTCCCTAGCCCCTTCCGGATGCACTGGCCTCTTGATGCTCTCATTCTACATATTAGCGATCAGGAGGGGGAGATAGTGAAGAGGAGGTTCGGTATATCCATCCCGGAGGACCTCTTAGATAAGCTGGATTCCCTCTCGAGGGAGCTGATGGTGGACAGGTCCTCGCTGATAAGGGAGATGATAGAGGAGAGCATAGAGGGTAGATCCCATTTACTCACCCCGCATGAATGCACCGGGATACTTCTGGTCGTCTCGAGGGGATCAGAGGATGCGGGGAGGGTCCTGGAGAAGTACTGCAGATGCATAATATCGAGGAGCCATCACCACTCGGAGGATTGCTGCGTGGATATAAGCTTCGTCAGGGCGAAATCCGAGGAGATACTTAAGTTGGAAAGGGAGCTGAGAAGGATCAAGGGGGTCTCAGAGAGGTACATACCGCTCTCATGCGTAAAGTGATCAAGATGAAGAAGCCTAGGAACTTCTCATTCGTAGATGAGTTCGTCGCCGGCTCCGCCATCATAAGCTCGAAGGAGGAGGTCGAGTGGTTATACGCTAACGGATTCAGGACTGTGATCTCATTAGTAGAGCCCAATGAGGAAGTTAGAGAGAGTATGGAGGAGCTTGGGATAGAGAATTTATTATTCCCGGTCGATGACTTCGAGGCCCCTCCTATAGAGGTCCTAGCTAGGATCGTCGAGATCCTGAGGGAGAGGGGGAGGAGGGGCGAGAGGGTCTTAGTCCATTGCTTCGCTGGTTGCGGGAGGACTGGAACTTTGCTGGCTTGCTACCTCATATCCAAGGGTATGAGGCCCGATGATGCCCTCTCCTATCTGAGCTCTAGGAGGCCCTGCTCCTTGGAGAGCCAAGCTCAGTACAATGCCCTCTGGCATTACTACTCCTACATGAGCAATTCAGATCGCTTGAGCCAGCATTATTATGGAGAATACACCGATCAAATGCAACGATAATATCAGAGCTAGGAGCTCAGCCTTGCGTAGGTCCTTGACCGAGGATAGGAGAACCACCCCCAGTTCAGTTGGGAGGGGTAAAGCTATTAAAATGCATGAGAGGATCACTTTGAATTGATTCGTCCTCATTAAGGCCGGTATCCTACTCAGGAGCGATTCTACATCCCTCTCCTCGGTTAGAAGATAGATCTCGTCGCTC
Source organism: Candidatus Korarchaeum sp. (assembly GCA_020833055.1). Taxonomy (GTDB): domain Archaea; phylum Korarchaeota; class Korarchaeia; order Korarchaeales; family Korarchaeaceae; genus Korarchaeum. Next base: position 118,716 of record JAJHQZ010000002.1, read on the forward strand.
AGGACTTCCCTCACTAAGATTAATATGAAGGAATCCCCTATCAGGAGACCTAACCCAGCGGATATTCCTATTATGGGGCCGTTAACCTTAGCTAGATCTATCAGCATTAACGTCGCCGGGCCTGTGGTGAGAGTGTATACGTATAGGATGCCAGCCAGGAAGGCTCCGATGTGACCGAGCCTCTCTATGTGCAGAAAGGGCGAGATGATCTCATAGATAGCTAAAGCTGAGATGTATCCAATTATCGAGAGTATTATCTTCGGATACCTCAATCTCAACAGTCAATTCGAGAGGGGATCTACCGTCATAGTCGCACCGAGTTATCTCACACTGCCATTTAAAAAGGTGACTCCTCATATATGATAAATATTTTCCTGTAAGTCGCAGGATAGATATAAATATGTGACTTCTAGTGGCTTCTGCATTTCTTTAATTTTCATCGGGAGATTCGCGGAGGCTTATTAATTGTGAGTGATCCCTACGCTCCAGACCGTACGGAATATTTAAATATAGGCGGGACCGGATGCCCAGGTGTCAGTATGGGAGGGCTCCTCGTCCTGAGGTTAGATGAGGCCTTCCTAGGAGGTGTCAACTTTTCGAACCTCTGGGGTGGCTTCCTTTGGCAATGATTGCTCTTATTATTGGAAATACTGTTTGAAAAAGCTTTCAGACCTCCTTCTGGGGTTAAGGGAGGAGGATTTCTACGAGATAGCTAGGCCCAGAGGGGAATTTGATTGGATCGAGCGTTACAGGGGATGGAATATAGCTGCGGTAGGATGGGGCTTGGCTCCCACAGCGTCTAAACTGACTAGAGCTGACCTGACACTAGCTTCCTTCCCTATTTTCAGTAATGGCTACTTATCTGAGCTCAATAATCCATACGATGACTTCGGATCCGCAGTTAATGCTGCCATGAGGTTGAATTTGAAGCTGAAGGATGAGCTCGCTATAGTATCCGATGTAGCCACTGGCATGAGGGGAGTCTCCCAGTATTACCCCGGGGACAGGATCCAGACGAATCCATCTGGAGATGAGCTGATATTAGTAGCTGATAACATTCCTAAGGACTTAGATAAGGAGCTAGAGCCTTACGGAGAAGTTAGCAGGGATTGGAACAGGCTTGAGGATGCCACTGTCCTCATAATCAGGACTGATAGGAAATTAGATGCAGATGATTTCTCTAGAGCGCCTATGCTCAAGCTGATCATAACTGCGACGCATGGCCTCGATCATATAGACATTGAGGAAGCTAAGAGGAGAGCAGTAATAGTTGAGAGAGCTCCCGTTAGGGCTAGAGCTGTAGCTGAGCTCGCTCTGGGCATCATACTAGCTTTAGCTAGGGGGATAGCTTACTCAGATAGGAAGATGAGGGGGCTGGAGTGGGTTAAGGGGAAAGTTAGGGGATTCGAGCTCGCTGGTAGGAGAGCTGGGGTTATATCCATGGGTATAGTTGGCAGGGAGGTCGCTGAAGTACTAAAGGGGATAGGGATGCACGTAGATTATTATGACAAGTATAGGACGGGAGGGAGGAGCTTGGAGAGGTTACTCAGGGAGAGCGATATCATAGTGCTGACATCCCCCCTCACCGAGGAGACTAGGGGCTTGATAGGCAGGAGGGAGATAGCTATGATGAAGGACGGAGCTATATTAGTCAACGTAGGCAGGGGGGAGCTGCTGGACTTAGATGCCGCTTTAGAAGCTCTAGAAACCGGTAAACTCGGAGGGCTAGGTTTGGACGTATATCCTAGGGAGCCCCCCTTCGGGGATGGTGCTTTCGAGAGGTTGAGGAACATGGATAACGTCATCCTCACACCTCACTTGGGAGGGAGCAGTGAGGAAGCTGAGAGGAGGATGGTATCTGAAGTATTGGGGATAATGGGCAAGTGGTTCGGGAGGAGATCCGAGGTCAGTAGAGATATCAGTGCCTTAGGATCCCTTAATCCTATCTGAGAAAACTTCCATGAAGCTCCTTATATCGAACTCAAACTCCTGTTTCTCCTCATTCCATAGATCCACAGGCACCTGCCAGCTGGAAGGTCCTGCCGCTATAGCTGGTTCCATCAACTCGAGCCTCTCCCTGAAGAGTATCTTAGCAGCTCTCATTAGAGGCCCTATTATCTCCCCATTGACTAGAGCTACTCCCGTCACTCCGTTGAGATCGCCCTCAGTGAAGGACAGTATGACCGAGCAAACTCTTGAGAACGCACCTCTGAGTCTAGAAAAATCCTTAAATGGCGCATTTATCCTGAATACGATTCCCTCCCCCATCCCTAAGCCCGTAGGGAAGTAGCCCTTCACTACTATGCCGGCCTTCCTGTATTTGGAGAACCTCTCAGCTGGATTCGGTAGACCCATACTCCTGAGCTGATCTCTGGATACCCTGCCTCTCTCATCTATCTCCTTGAGCGCGAGGAGATCTTTCCTATCCAAGGATATAGGTGGCTTCCTCGGACTAGCTAGTTCCTTCATCTCCTCGGGGGTGTCCTTGGCAGAATAGTAGCCATCCATCATTCTCTCTAAGACGAGCTCAGGGCTTATTAGAGGATCCTGTAACATATTGAAGCTTAAAGCTACCCTCTTACCGAATCTAATGCCTGACCCTCTCAAATTCTTAAATATAGGCTCTATCTGATGAGGTATAAGTAGGTTAACGTAATATGTATCGCTCGAAGTTATAAAAGCCGAGTAGGTGAATGGGAATTCATCGAGAAATCTTATCTCCTCATCCTTCGGATTTCTAAGCTCCATCAAGTATGTAGCTAATCCCAGTCTAGAGAGATAGAGTACGTAAGGTCCCACTATTACGCCCTTGTTGACTAGCTCTCTCACAGCCCTCGATACAGTGGCTAGAGATAAGCCACTCTTAATAGAGAGCCTCTCTATTTTCGCCTCCCCCTCATGAGCTAAAGCATATACTATTGAGCTGAGGACCCTCTCCTCCTTCTTGCTCATATGTATATATGGATACCCTCTGGCTGCCATTAAGAGCTCCAGGAACTTCCTTAGGGTGATCCCCCTCCCCTCCCTCCAGAGGCTTATGAGAGATTTCGTGACGCTCCTTATGACATCTAGCGCATTCTTAGGGTTTATCGAGAGGAAGTCCTCCGGGGATCTGTAGATGGGCAAGGTCCTCAGCCTAGCTCTCGAGGGACACTTGGACCAGAGGCCCAAGTGACCTGAGTAGAACCATGCTAGATCGTATATCTGAGGGAAGTCCACCCCAGGTAAGAAGTTGATGAAAGCCTCTCTTTTTATTACAGCGTCTATTTCATCAGTCGATAGATTCTTATCGACAATAATAAGATCCCCTTCGTCAATAACACCTATTCTAGGGCATGAAGATCCTTCAACCCTTCCTAGAACAACTTTTTTGTCAATATTCCTGATAGGGCTTTCTCCTAATAGGAATCGGATGTTCTGAATCTCTCTGAGGAACTTCTCCATTAGCTCCTCATTTTTTTCAATTTCATTTAGAGGCACGATAATTTATAGGTTAGAGAATATATAAATGTTTTCTTAGCAAAATACGAGGTTACTGAACCTCTGAATGTATTTAGGAGATTCTTACATTATCAACAAAACAAAATAAGCTAGAAGATGGAAGATCATCATGACAACACGAGATAACTCAAAGAGAGTATATGAGGTGATTTGAATGAATGGGCCGATAATTCCGCCCGATCCACCCATCGTATAAGCTGAGACTTCTCTTTTTTTAATATTTACACTGAACTATCATTTTTGCTGGCTCTGTAATGTCTTTGAAAAAAATGTCGGAGGAGATAGGTTGATATCCTCTCATCCCTCAGAGGCTAGTGCAGAAGCATCTGCTCGTGATGAAATGTGAAAATGAGAGCGATCTGACAAGACCTAAGTACTTAGAGATCCTCAACTCTATCATTGAGAGGAAGCTAGGCGAAGAATGGATCATCCTATGTCATATAGGGGAGAACTTCAGGGCTTACAGCTTCGGATTTTGCGTTAAACTCGTTGATGAAGCAGAAGAAAGCTTAGCTGAGGTCTCGCTCGAGGGAGATGAATTAGAGCTCATCCTCCCCTGGGATAGAGTGAGAATGAAGATTGAAGAAGAAGCCATTATCCCGATCGATATAGCTATGATCAGCTTGTTCTCCTTCAGGAATCCTCAGCTCATTCTGGAGGAGGGTCTCCTATCTAAAGTCCTCTTCTACACGAACCCTCATATATGGTCGGATCCCTCCCTAGTAGGGGCTAGCGTATCCTCAATCTACAGGAGCATTTCGGAGAGGTTGGAGTTGAAGAGGAGGTACTACTCATTTGCGAGGGCCGTCCATTTCATGAGCAGCATCGATAGCATTGAGGAATTCGCGGAAGCATTCAGGGCTCTCGCTTCCATTGGGATAGCTCCTCCCATCGGGAAGATGGAGCTCTTCCACCTCCCGGATCTCTCACCGGTAGAGATGAATGTCTTAAGAGCTCTTTGCGCTAAGGAGGCTATAGACAGGATCCCAGGTCTCTTGGATAGGCAAGTCTCCTCATTGTTCTCTGATCTCATAGGGATACCTTCATCGGACCCTAGGAGAGCTAGGATAACTAAGTCCATCTCGAGTAGGAGCTCCAGAGAGGGGCTGACCCTGACAGAGCTATCTCTCTCAGTCGGGATAGATAAAGCCTACTTGTGGAGGTACGTGATCCCAAAGATGGTGGACTCCTGCCTGATAAGGGCTGAGAGGGATCTATCTAGGGGGAGGGAGGTGAAGGTCTACAGGCCCAATCCCTTCATGCCATTCGTAAGCGATCTAATGATGACATATAGCATAAAGCTCTCGCATATCCTCGGGATTAGAGGCACTTAGATCTTCTCCAATGTCATAAGCACCTCTATCTCATCGTAACTGACATCCCCATCCCCATTCAGATCCTTCCAGTGGATCAAGTAGAGCTGCTTCTCCAACTGAGTGTTCTTCATGAAGAGGGAAGCCGCTAGCGTACCGAACCTAGTGAAGCCCTCACCCACTACGACGAACCTCCCCTCCCACCTCAACCAGTACACAACAGCGTAGTCCTCCTTACCGAATGTCACGCTCAGATCGTACTCCTTTGATCCTATGAATAGCTTTACATATTTACCTTTGAGGATCATGGAGACACCTGCTATCGAATTGAACTCAGGGACGAAGGGATTAGCTTTCGGTCCCCCTAAAAGCACTACATTATCCTTCGGCAGACTTTTAGAACTTTTAGCATTCTGATTTATTATCTTACCAGCTCTCTCATCGTGAGTCCCGTAGACGACATCGTAGCTCTCTATACCCCTCGGCTTATTTGGGAGCACCGTTATCTTAACTTCCCTCGTCTCCGATAGGGAGGAAGCCCTAGCTACCCAGGTCCCCTCCATATCTGGCGTGAAATCCACTGAGAACTGACCGTTCCCGATCACCCTCGGCCTTACGTTTATCTCCTCCCCATCGGGCCTTATTATCGTAACATTGACCCCTACCGATGGTGGCTGGACCTCCCCCTGGAGGGTCACGGTATCGCCTACGAAAGCTAGCCTGGGGGCTGAGAAGCTGAATCTGAGCACTTTAGCTTCGGCTCCTCTCTCCTTAACCTTCATGATAGTATAGGATACCATCTCATCTATCTTAGGATGGGCCTGCGGCTCTACCTTCTCTACTACGTTCCCCTGCTTATCTATGATCACTACCGATGCAGTATATTTGATGCCGAAGACCTGTATGGAGTGCCAGGCCTCGGGGAGGAGGATCCATCCCGAGGGAGGGGAGAAGGAATCGAAGGCTTTCTTATCCTCAGAGACACGTGTAGCTGGGAGAGGATGAGCTGGATCCAGCATAACAACAGCTAAAACGTATTTTCCGCTCATTAGCTCGCTATCCGACTTCCAAGCCTTCGACAGGGCTGGTAGGAATTCCTTACAGTGAGGGCAGCTCGTTTGAGCTATTACTATCACTACAACTTTCCCCTTGAAGTCGGAGAGCCTGAAGGTCCCTCCTCCATATATATCGGCCTCGAAATCCGTCGCTGAGAGCACTAGAGGTTGTAGTATGATGGGTAAGGCCACTGCCACTAATACTATCGTGATTAGGGCCGCGTACTTCAGCATCGATAACTCGACCTCACACCCTATTTATCCTTAACTGACGTCCGATCATCGCCTAAATATGAGAGCTTGAAACATCAGACCTTCCCCTTAGCCATGACGAATTCGCCCACTTTGAAGAACCCCCTACCCCAATTGTGCAGGGGTATGTTGACCTTCTTGAAATCCCAGCCCGCCCTCTCATTGAAGAACCTCTTATCAGCTTTAGCCGATAGGACTTCTCCTATTACCAATTTAACATCACCTAGCTCTACTTCTTTCATGAGCTTGCACTCCAGGACTCCCAGGGAATCCTTCACTATGGGAGCACTGACCTTCTCCCCTCTCTCAGCTCTGAACACCTTCGACTTATCCTCATCCCTCCCGCTCCTGCTACCGACGTAGTAAAGCTCTTCAACGAGGGATATAGGGATTACATTTACTGTGAACTCCCCGTAAATCTCTATAAGCTCTAATGTGAGGGATTCCTTCCCTAAGGCTACTATGAGAGATGGTGGCTCCTCCCCGACTGGAGATACCCAGCTCGCTGCCATGAAATTCACCCTCTCCCCCCATCTCCCGCTACCTATCACGTAAGCGGGCCTAGGGTGGAGTAGGAGGTAAAAGCCCCCCACCTCTTCCATAGGGATCGAGTGAATAGTGATTAAATAAATTTAGTGGGTGAAATTGAGACTCTTGAAAGATCCTCTAAAACGTAGATCTAGCGGATCTCTCAACTATCAGCCTATATTCCCTCTCTATCAAGCTCTGGGAGATATCCAAGTATATCTCGGTAGTCCTCAAGTTGCTGTGGCCGAGTATGTGCTGTAGCACCCTCGGGTTACCCCCGCTCGAGAGGAACCATACTGCGAAAGCGTGCCTCACTGCATGCGGGTGCGTCTTGAGGAGCTGGGAGACCCACCTCCTGACTGTCCTATCGCTCACTGGGAAGACCCTGTCCCCCCTCCTCTCCAGCTCCCTGAGGAACCTCTCAGTCCTCTCGGTGAAGTATACGTATCTGCTCTTATCCCCCTTCCCCTTAACTAATGCCCTCCTGTTCCCGAGATCCAGGTCCTCCCACTTCAATGATACTAGTTCCCCGACCCTCATCCCCGTCTCAGCTAGCATCATTATGGCAGCTCTCACCACAGGCTTAGCTCCCTCTATCAGTTTCTCTATCTCCCCATAAGTCCTTATCAGTCCCTCATCGACCTTAGGGGGAGGGGCCGGAGATCTTATCTCTTTGGCCAGCGATCTGGCCTCCTCGCTCAGATCCTCCCTTCCAGCTATCCTGAAAAGTCTAGAGAGCATATAAAGCTGCTGCTTCAATGTCTTCCTCTTCACATGCGATTCCCTCCTCGATGCCCATATCCTGACGTGTATGGGCTTCGCTTCAGCTAAGGGAGTCATTCTGAGGAATGATGAGAACACAGCCCTGTACTTCCTCTTGCTGGAGTTCGAGAGACCTGCCAAAGCTGCCTCTATTATCTCCTCCATCTTCCCCCTCCCGGGACTCAAGACCCCTTCTCCAGCCTCTCCATTAAGTAGAGCATGCTCTCAACGGAGAAATATATGCTCTCCAGTAAGGACTCCTTGGAGAGATGGCACTCATCTAGATCGTGCTCTATCAGGACGATATCCTCATTGAGCGAGATCTTGCAGGGCACCCCCCTATCCACTATCTCCCATGACGCCTTCAGTAGATCAGTTGCGTTCCTCAACTTGATTGGGGGATTAGCGGATGCCATTATATAGACTAACTTCTTTTCCTCATCCGCTAACATATAGACGACTACTTCTTTCCCCTCTTCCTCTACGATCAGGACGAGAGCGCCTCCTTGCTCAGTTACAGAGATCCCCGCCTCACTCAGCAGAGATTTGACCTCCTCAAGGAGCAACCTTCTCACCCAATTTCCTGAGGAAAGATAGAGTTGCATAGAAGTTCCTCTTAAAGGATTGCTTTACACATTTGTTCCTCAAAAATGATGTGACTAAAACCTCTCCATCCTCCCCCAGCTGGTAGGATGCGAAGTTCATCTTGAAGTTCCCCTCTAGTAGCTCCTTAGCTAGCCCCTCATCAGCTAGGAGAGGTGGATCTGTCCTCCCGATTATGAAAGTCTTCTCCCCCTCGGAGAGGATCACTAACATGTACGAAAACTCACCTTCCCTGAAGGAAGTTATTATCGCTCTCTCAACCCTCCTGTAATCGATCCCCTCCTCCTCCAGGATCTCCTCTACTTCATCCAATCCCATAACAGATCCCCCGCTGTTTCGATAGAAAAAGTTACCGCAAGGTATATAACAGAAGTTTTTAGGGATGATAGGGGGAGAGGATGAGAGTAGCTCTCGTAGTACCACCGACGAGGTCATCACTAGCCGAAGTGTTAGGGGTGAATGGGATACCTCTGGGATTGGCTTACCTCGCTTCAGTAGCTAGAGAGGAGGGGCACGATGTCGCTATATTCGACTTCGCGGCCATGAATCTAGACATCGAGTCATCTAAACACAAGTTGAGGGAATTCGATCCGGATATAGTCGGGATATCTTCTACAACTCCAACTATATATGATGCTTATGAGATCGCTAGAGTCACTAAGGAGATCAACGAGAACTCTATCGTGATGATAGGAGGGCCTCACGTCACGTTCCTCCCCTCCTACACATTGAGGAGCTGCCCTAACATAGATGCCGTAGTGAGGGGCGAGGGAGAGGAGACATTCAGGGAGTCCCTCAAGGCTCTGGAGAGGGGATTCAGCGTGGATTCTCTTGAGGGGGTCAGGGGGATCACTTACAGGAGCTCCTCGGGCGAGATTAAGGAGAATCGACAGAGGCCACTGATAAAGGATCTCGATTCATTACCGATACCAGCTTACGATTTGATAGATTGGGACCTCTATAGAGTGGGGAAGCTGAGATATGGAGTCATCATGAGCTCCAGGGGATGCCCCTTCAATTGTATCTTCTGCTCATCCTCCCTGCAGTTCGGGAGCGTTTGGAGAGCTCACAGCGTGAGGAGGGTAATAGAAGAACTCAGGCTACTTAGGGAGGAATTTGGGATAAGGGAGATCGAATTCTTGGACGATACTTTCACACTGAACAGGAAGAGAGCTAAGGAGATATGCGATGAGATCGTCAGGGAAGGCATTGATCTGAGTTGGAGCGCTTCCTCAAGAGTCAATACTCTCGATAGGGAGACAGCGGATTCTATGAAGAGGGCTGGGGCTCATACGGTCTACCTAGGGATAGAGTCAGGGACGCAGAGAGTACTTGATTTCATAGGTAAGGGGATAACAGTAACTCAAGCAGTTGATGCCGTGAAGACAGCCTTGAAATCGGGTTTACAAGTTTTAGGGTCATTCGTCATAGGCTTCCCCATAGAGAGGAAGGAGGATATAGAGAGGACGATAGGCTTCGCTAAGTCTCTGGGATTGAAGTACGCTCAATTCACGGTAGCCACACCCTACCCCGGAACTAGGCTCTGGGATTTCGCTTTAAAGAATAAGCTCATAGCTACACTCAATTGGAGGTTATACACTACAGTAAATGTAGTTATGAGGAGTTTCCATCTCAAGATGAACCAAATCCAGAGGATGCTCCTGAAAGCTTACCTAACATTTTACCTCAGGCCCAGCTATTTCCTCAGGGACCTCTTGAATCCGAAGGGCTCTGTCATAAGGAGGGCCCTTCCCAGCATTATAAGAGCGATAAGAAGTCTATTGAGGATGGAAGGAAGCAAATATAGCTACGATGAAGATCTGAATGATGTCTTGAAGGATCTCTGTTGATCAAGAGCTCTAATATTTCCTTTTATGTAGAGCAATTCTATATATAAAGTCACATTGACATTTCTTAATACATATATCAGTCGATATTTTCATTATACTCTTGTTTATATATCGATATAACTACAATATGGTAGAAAATAAGTAAATTTGATGATAAGCCTTATATTTTAGAGCGTAGACGTGCTCATTATGATAACGAGGGAGGATATCCCATTAGAGCCCGAAGCTTTCTCAAGGGACATATTCAGGATAGTGAGCCATCCCATAATGCAGGAAGTCTACAGGTTCAGGCATATAGTAGCTAGAGCTATAAGGGATTTCCTAGATAAGGAGGGCTTCGTGGAGTTCGATCCGATAATGATAGGTCCTGTTACGGACCCCGGGACCAGGGGGGCTTACGAATTCAGGATCCCCTATTACGGTAGGGAGTACAGGATAATGAGGAGCGGGATACTCTACAAGCAGCTATTGGCTGCAGCTATGGAGGAGGGGAAGGTATACTTCTTCTACCCCAACTTGAGGCATGAGCCTCTAGATGCTGGGAAGACGGGGAGGCATTTAGTTGAGTTCGTTCAGATCGATTTAGAGGTGAGGGATGCAGATCACCTGGAGGTCATGGAGATCGCCGAGAGACTAATCAAGCACGTCATAGATCATTTAAGGGATTATGAGGACCGTCTAAGGAGGGTATGGGAATTTTTCGGATCTAAGAGATCCTCCCTACCGGAAATAAACCTCCCTCTTAGGAGGATGACTCATGAGGAAGCTGTAGACATATTAATGGAGCATGCGAGACGCAGAGAAGTAATAGAGGAGATTGAGAAGAGGTTTAACGTCAAGAAGCCGGAGAGGAGATTGAGCTATAAGGCTGAGATACCTTGGGAGTGGGAATGGTACCTCTCTAAGATCAATGAACAGCCTTTCTTCATTCAGGATTATCCAAAGGGGGCTAGGGGCTTCTACGATCGCGAATATCCCGATAGACCTGGGATCCTGATGGACTTCGATCTATTAGCTCCTGAAGGACATGGGGAGTTATCATCTGGTGCCGCGAGAGAATATGATGCATCCAGGGTCTTCGCGAGGATGAAGGAAAGTGGTGAGAACCCAGAATTGTATAAGTGGTATCTGGAGTTCCTCAGAGACCATGGAAGACCTACGGCTGGATTTGGGATAGGGATGGAGAGATTAGTCAAGTACATCTGCGATCTACCTTCAGTTCACTTAGCTAGACCAGCTCCTAAAGTTCCGGGGGTGCACTCACCGTGAGTTATCCTATAGAGGAGATATTCAGGAGAGCGAGGCTAGGAAGCGCTTCCATTCTAAGTCTAGAGGGTGAGTTCGTCTTAGGGGTTGATGAAGAGCTTATGGAATCTCTTTTCAACGATATACTCATTTTACCCCCTCTGTTCACCCCTCAGAGACTGGAGAAGGGGATCGAGCTTCTGAGAGATCCCCTATACATCGATGTCGATACGGAGGTAGAAGTGGGTGGCTTCAAGTTGAGGATGCCTGTGGTATGCGCTCCCCCGAGAGGGAGGGTAGCAGATCTCTCAGGGCAGAGGGTAGCTGAGGCTTGTGCTGAGATGGGCATCGCTTACTCCTTGAGTGAGGATATCGCTCCCATTAGGGGATATGATGTCAGATTGACTGACCAACCGTCTTTCAAGGAGAGAGCTCTCTCTTATTTAGAGAACCTCAGGGATGGATACGGTGGACTGATAATACGGCAGGGCGTTGAGGACGAGTACCTTAGGCTCTGGGAGAGGATCTATAGTGATCCTGATTTCGACCCTCACATAGAGAGGGGGCTCATAGCTTTCGAGATAAAAGCTGAACAGACATATCTCGGAGGCTATCCTCTGAGCTTAAGCGAATTCATGGATTATCCTGGGAGGGTCTCGAGGGGGAGATATCCAGCCTCCAGGACTTTCACCGAGGAGATTTTGGCGGGCCAGATAAGGCTCCTGAGGAACAACTTCCCAAGGGTCAAGGTGTTCCTGAGGACAGGGCCCTACCGCGACCTCGATAGAGTGATAGAGATCGCTAGCAGGGAAGGCGTTGATGCTATAACGCTAGATGGAGAGGGGACTGGAATTAGCTCTATAGCTGGTATAAGGATCCCAGCTCTAGTGTGTCTGGCCTCGATATCTAGAGCTAGGGAGAGGGGGATAGAGACCAGTATGATAATATCTGGGGTTCTTTACGATGGTTCCCACATATTGAAATCTATCGCCTTGGGGGCCGATGCCGTCTCCCTCGGGGAGCCCACTGTCTACGCTTGCTTAGGTGGATCGAAGCTCAGCGGTCTCTTGAAGGAGCTCCTCAGGAAGGACCTCGGGGAGCTAAGTGAGAACTTGCTCAAGGTAGCGACCAAGGGAGAGGGATGTAGGAGGGGCGTGATGAACTACTTGAAGAGCATCGAAGTCGAGGTGAAGGTCTTAGCATCCGTTCTGGGTAAGTATCATGTGAATAGTATTTGTAAGGAAGATATCTGTTCTTTAAGTAAGGAACTATCGGATCTATTCGGGATAAAATATATTTATGATCCAAAGACAGCTCAAAAGGATTGGGAGATAATCCAAAGGTGATGCCCCTCAATAGACGAGCGAGCACCCACGCAGTAATGCGCCGATAACTGCAAGTTAACTTTTTATACTGGATGGGGCTCGGGGCCTCAGGTGAGTATTGTGAGTTACCGGAGATCCCTCGTTTGAGTTATAACGTCTCAAAGGTAGTTCTGGCATATTCAGGAGGTCTCGATACCACTGTAGCGATAAAATGGTTCGAGGAACAGGGGATCGAAGTGATCACTTTCACAGCGGAACTAGGGCAAGGGGCTGAGTCGGATGAGATAGAGAGGAGGGCTTATGAGGCGGGATCCTCGAAGCACTACAGCCTCAATCTAATAGATGAGTTCGCTGAGGGTTACATAGCACCGGCCATAATGGCTAACGCATTGTACGAGGGCGAGTATCCCATCTCCAGCTCCCTATCTAGGCCCCTGATAGCTTCTAAGCTAGTTGAGATAGCTGAGAGGGAGGGAGCTGATGCCGTTGCTCATGGCTGCACATCCAAGGGGAACGATCAGATAAGGTTCGATATCACAGTCAGATCGCTCAATCCCGAGCTCAAGGTAATAGCCCCCACTAGGATATGGAGGTGGACTAGGAAGCAGGAATTAGAATACGCTGCATCCAGGGGTCTGAGGATCCCTGAGAGCCATAAGAAGTACTCAATAGATTCCAACATCTGGGGGAGGAGTATAGAGGGCGGAGCAGTGGAGGAACCCTGGAATGAGCCGCCCGAGGATGCTTTCGAGTGGACCTCACCTCCGGAGAGGGCTCCCAATGAACCTGAGTACATAGAGATAGGATTCGATATGGGTATTCCAGTCGCTTTGAATGGTGAGAGGATGAAGCTCAGCGATCTCGTGATGAAACTGAACTCTACAGCTGGGAAGCACGGCGTGGGGAGGATAGATCATATGGAGAGCAGGGTCATAGGATTTAAGAGCAGGGAGGTCTATGAAGCCCCCGCTGCTATCACACTGATAAAAGCTCACAAGGACCTTGAGAAAGCTATTTTGACTAGAAGAGAGCTCTCATTTAAGGAAATAGCTGATAGAGAATGGACTAATTTGGTGTATGAGGGGCTCTGGGGCGAGCCATTGAGGGAGAGCCTTCAGGAGCTTATAAAAGGCATGAATAAGTATGTATGCGGTGAAGTGAGGCTGAAGTTGTTCAAGGGGAGCCTTTCTGTCGTCGGAAGGAGATCCGATTACATGCTATACGACTTGAAGATAGCTGGCTATGATGAGGGATGGTATCCTACTGACGAGGAGGCCAGGGGGTTCATCAACGCGTGGGGTTTATATTCAGTGATGGCGAGGGCATTGAGGAGGAATGTACAGGAAGCCCGGGTTGGGGGATCAGAGCGATTGGCTCACTGAGTTCATATCATCGATCGATTCCGATAGGAGGATATTCAGAGCTACTGTACTCACAGCACTTGCCCATCAAATACATCTTTTTGAATCCGGGCTCATCCCGAAAGAGGCCGCATTGACTATCTCCCTCCTCCTAGAGGCCCTAGATAAGGAGGATGAGATATTATCGAGAGGCTTCGAGGACGTTCATGAAGCTCTGGAGAGTTGGATAATTGAGAGAGCTGGGAATTTGGGTGGATGGCTCGCTTATGGGAAGAGCAGGAACGATCAAGTCGCCACAGCTCTCCGTTACGTGACTATAAGGGAGCTCATCTCCCTGCTCTGGGAGATCAACAGGCTGAGGGATTCTCTAATAGATGCGGCTCTCATGAATTTGGAGAGGAGGATCCCTGCTTTCACGCATCTGCAACCAGCCCAGCCATCTACAGTATCCCACTACTTACTCTCGATAGAGTACGAGCTCTTCTATCATTACAGGTCGATTTGGCACGTGATGAGGGAGATAGTTGACCTATGCCCCTTGGGCTCCGGGCCGGCTGCAGGGAGCTCAGTCCCAATGGATAGGGGGAGGTTAGCTGATCTCCTGGGATTCTCAGGTGTGGAGAGCAACACTCTTTTAGCTACGGGAAGCAGATCCTTTGAGACTATAGTACTCGGGATACTATCCTCCCTCATGGTCGTTTTGAGTAGGGTTTGCGAGGACCTCATAATATGGTCGACTCCGAACTTCAGCTTAGTCGAGCTACCTGATGATCACGTCTCGACCAGCAGCATAATGCCTCAGAAGAGGAATCCCGTGACGCTCGAGGTTATCAGGGCCAAGGCTGGAGAAGTCATGGGTTGCCACTTCACAGTACTCTCTGTGATGAAGGGGCTCCCCAGTGGCTACAACCTGGACATTCAGGGGACGAATGAGCCCTTCCTCAGGGCAATCGATACGACGAAGGAGTCCCTGAAGGTCCTCTCTGATCTCATCAGGAGATCGAGATTCAGGGAGAGTGAGAGCGAGATAACTCTAGCGCAGTTCGTCGCTGAAGAGCTCGTTAGGAGGAGGGGGATAAGCTATAGGGAGGCTCATTCTATCCTAGCATCTGCTTTGAGGGAATCCGGATGGGATCTGAGGAAAGCGGTCCATTCCCTGGGGCTGGAGCTCCCCAGTTCTTATGAAGTTAAGGTCAGGGGAGGCCCCGATCCTGAGAGCCTGCGGGGGGAGCTGGAGGCCAGGAGGAGGTTGCTGAGAGATGATATATCGAGGTTAGTGGAATATGAAGCGGAGAAGATGGAAAGTGAGAGGAGATTGATAGATCTCGCGAGGAAATTGGCTGGAAAATCCCCTCAATGATCATAGAATATTTATCATTAACTGCTCATTGAGATAGAGGATGCTGAGAGGGGCCAGTAAATCCAGGATAGCCTCTGGCGTTGCTGTAGTATCGATAGCAGCTAGGCCATTCCCTTGCCCCCATGGGAGGTGTATATACTGCCCAGGCGGCGGGGAGACTCCTCAGAGTTACGTTGAGAGGAGTCCTATAGTTATGAGGGGCTCCAAGCTGAATTACGACCCCTACCTCCAGGTGACCCAGAGGCTAATGGATTTCTCGAGCATAGGGGTGCATCCCTCTAAAGTGGAGCTCATCGTAATGGGGGGTACTTTCAATGCCCAGCCCTTCGATTACCAAGAGTGGTTCGTGAAGAGAGCTTTGGATGCCATGAACTCCTACATGGGACCGGAGGTAAGATCTAGGAGCTTGATAGAGGCTCAGGAGTTGAATGAAACGGCATCAGTTAGATGCGTCGCTATGACCCTGGAGACTAGACCCGATTGGGCGATGGAGGATCATGTGGATAAGATGCTCTACCTAGGCTTCACTAGAGTGGAGCTAGGGGTCCAATCCATTTATGAGGACGTCTTAGAGAGGGTGAGGAGGGGCCACTCTACTATAGATACGATAGTGGCCACGAGGATCCTCAAGGATTCCGCTTATAAGGTGGGCTACCATTTAATGCCCGGGTTACCTGGAAGTGATTTGGATAGGGATCTAGAAGCCCTGAGGATCGTATTAAGCGATCCATCCTTCAGGCCGGATATGCTTAAGATATATCCAACTCTCGTGATCCCCGGTACTCCGCTGTACGATATGTGGAGGAGGGGCGAGTATGAGGGGCTAACCGATGAGGAGTTCGAGGAGTTCCTGAGGAAGGCCCTCCCTATTATACCGAGATGGGTGAGGCTTCAGCATGTCCAGAGGGATATACCAGAGGATTTCATAGCTGCTGGTCCTAAGAGGAGGAATTTGAGGCAGATAGTAGAGGAAAAGCTCTTGAAAAGCGGTATAAAGGTGGAGGAGATAAGGTTCAGGGAAGCGGGCAGGGTAGCTCACAAGGGGCTCTCCCCCGATTATTCATCAACGAGGATCGAGGTTATAGAGTATGAAGCGAGTGGGGGGACTGAGTTCTTCCTCTCTGTCGTTGACAGGAATGACGTGCTCATCGGACTACTCAGGCTGAGGATCCCCTCCCCCCTAGCCCATAGGTGGGAAGTGGATGAGAGGACTAGCCTGATAAGGGAGCTCCATGTCTACGGGAGGATGGTTCCTATAGGAATGAGCCCCGGGGAGGAAGCTCAGCACAGGGGATACGGATCTAACTTAGTGAGAGAGGCTGAGAGGATATCATTGGAGCTGGGGATGAAGAGGATTATTGTGATCTCCGGTATAGGGGCTAGGGAGTACTTCAGGAAGCTGGGATACAAGAAATTGAAAGGATCGTTTTACATGGGGAAGGACCTCTCTGTATGATCTCACTCGATAAATAGTTATCCACTTCCCGCTCGGAACTCTCAGAGGGTAGATCTAAACATCCCAGGTAATTTGATTCAACCGGCTGATGTCTCTAGACCGTCCCCTTGATAGATCTCCACGGAGTCTATGAGATCCATTAAGTCCTCTATTAAGGTCGGGGGGAATACTCTGAGCATAGATGTCCCATAAATTTCCGAGAGAAGGTTCTCGAGATCGTCTAAAGCTATATCTAGATCCTCGTCCTCTAGTTCATATACCGATGGATCTATGTAACTATTCCCGAGCACTATGATAGGTATCACTGCCCAGCTAACTCCTCCAGCGCTACCTCCGAATCTACTCGGGATTGGTAATATCCCATTGGAAGAGTAAGGGTTGAAGACATATATCTCAGAGCTCAATCCTCTCTTCTCCATGAACTCTATCATAGAAGCAGAGTTGACTGTTATCTCATCTAGAGTCATCTTGCTCAAGATGTCCGTTAAGTAATAGAGGACTGGTATTATCACTATCTTCACTCCAGATATCACTGGGATTGTCCTCCTTACCATAGAAGCTATTCTTGCTGCCTCATCATCGCTAACTCCCTTCAATGGGACTTCGTTCATCAATACAGGTATGCACAGGAGATCTATCACTTCAGGTAGCAATTTTCACCCCTCTGTAACCCCGAGGGCTACTCATAAATGTTACCGATACCGCTATATCTACAAAATTTTCAGCGAGAGACGAATTTCCTGCGCGATCTCAAGGCGAGCCTTGCTCCCAATCCCATCTCTCGGGCTTATCTATCTGGAACCCGCCCTTGGACTCCGGTTTTGAAGCTAATCTATACGTATAAGTCAATGATATATTACCTTTAGCAATGGAGACATCTCCCCTAAGTACGTAACCTTCCTCCGGATCCACATAGAGCTTCGTTATCGTAGAGACGTTCTGCAGTGGGTAATTCAACGTGATGTTCGTGTAATTATAAGCAGTTCTCGTCCCCCAGGGCATATCCAACTGAACTAGCCCCTCGTTCACCATTAGGACAGTTAAGTTCTCGTAGAGTAGGGATGGGAGGCTTATGGATGAGACACCCACGAGCTCCTTAGGGAATGCTACCATATGGAAGAAAATTTTCCCACAATCCGCTTCAGATGTGTAATTTAGTATACATATTTCATAGTCTGGCCAAGAGAAATTCCTTATTATGAATGATTGTATCGTCTTGTTGATGGGCGATGTCACGTTACCATGAGCCAGGATGACGCTCTCCTCCAGGCTCAAAACTGAACCATTCCCCAAGGAGAAAGTGAGCTTCTTAGCAGAGGAATAAGCTTCCTTAAAGCTCCTACTTCCAGTGGTGCCTTTGCCTAATCCACCCATTAATATGATCGCTACTATCACTACTACTAGCAGGGCAATTATGACTACTCCAACATTCCTCATAACGCATCCCCCTCAGGAACGCTCAGCCTTAATAAACGTTCCTGAAGATTCTAGAGGGATTACGCTGTTAAAAACTAGAAAACGAAATTCTCAGGTTCCAGAGATCTACCGACTACCTCTAACTTATCCGTCGGTATCCTCTCCCCTCCGAATAGTTCAGCCTCCCTCTTACCTTGAACTAGTGCTGCCGCTATCCTCCCTATGGCATCCCCCTTCATTATACCGCTACCACTGTCACCTGTGGCCACTACCATATTAGCTCTCCTGAAGACTACGGGATTGTGATCTACTGAGTTTATCATGTAGAGGCCCGCCCACATGTTATCCACTCTCGCCCCCTCAAGTTGTGGGAAGTACTTCACGACGATAGGATAGATGTTATCATAGTAGAAGGACTCCTCTGGCTCATCATCCGTCGAATAAGGCCTCATTTCATCAGAGAAACCGAGCCAAAGTGTCCCGTCTCTCTTATCAGCTCTTATATAGTGATCAGTCGGGAGTATCGTGAAGGGGAGGACTCCCTCTTCGTTGAAGTTTGGATTGTACAAGAGGGCCCTCTGCTCCTCAGTCCTGGGCCTCACTGTGAATATCTGTCTCTTCTTGGGCTTAGATATACAATCTATTCCCAGAGGATCTAGTAAAAGATGGGACCACCCACCGGCAGCTAAAACTAAATTTTTCGCCTTCAAAACCCCTTTATTCGTCTCAACACCAGAGAACTTAACTTTCTGCCAAGCTCTAGGTTCTCTAGGTATTCCAAGTCTCACTTCAGGCTCGACTATTACTCTCTCGACCTTCGTATTGAACTGGAAGTCTCCTCCCATCTCCCTTATCCTATCCCTGTAGTAGTAAGCTAGCTTATCTGCATCTAAGTAACCGCACTTGAAACCGAAGATCCCGTAATCCACATTCATTATATTGAGTAACTCAGCCTCCTCATCCCCAGAGAAGTCATAATTCATCTTAAGCCTCTCCATAAGCTCCTCTCTCTTATATATCCTGATAGCCCCCATTCTCTCCAGCATCTTAGCTACTTCAGATATCCTCTCGAACTGTTCCTTGCTCCTGAGCACTAAGTAACCTACTTTCATCATCCCCAGGTCGTATCCCTCTTCCTCCTGCACATGGAGGAAGAAATCGACTGAAGTCCCCGCTAACAATCTATTCGTCTGGGATGTGAATAAGTTAGCCCTGAAGGCAGCTGCACTCTTAGCAGTCGCTCCCTGGCCGACATCCCCCATCCTATCAACTATAAGGACGCTCTTCCCCGGATTCTCCCTAAGATAATGATAAGCAGTCGCCAGACCGAATATTCCAGCCCCGACTACTAAGAGATCTGCCTCCAAAATACCACCGAAATTTCACGACCATAAATATTAAAAATTTTATTGAATAGGAGCTGAGGTGTTAGAGTTGGTCGTAAGGGAGAGCTTCCCACTGCTCCCATCCTACGTCCCCCCATTAATGTATGCTATCTTAATTCCTATAGCTATAGTGTTTCTATATGGAATTTACAGAATAGTCTCTAAATTCGAGCTAATGAGGGCCCTGAGGTCCCTGAATCTCGACTCCTTATTGAAGGGAGCTAAGAGAGTATTGAGTCAGAGGAGAGTTATTGAAAGGGCTAAAGGATTTCCCCACCTCTTCCTCTTCTTTGGAACACTCATACTATTCTTAGGGACTTTGACAGTATTCCTAGAGACTGATATACTGAGGCACTTCGGTATATCCATACTCAAGGACGCGACGTACTTCGCCTTCGAGTTCATCATGGATCTATTCGGTTTGATCTTCATTCTCGGAATAATTTTACTATTCCCGACGAGGGAGAGTGAGGGGAAGCTCCTCCTCTCAGGTCTGCTCTACATAGGGCTCACTGGGTTCTTAATGGAGGCCATAAGGATCCATAACATACCGAATGAAGCATCTCCCTACTCCTTCATCGGGAATCTATTATCAAATTACGTCGGATCACTCACGGGAATCTATCAAGTCCTTTGGTGGAGTCACGCTATCTTAGCTTTCCTAATGATAGCCTACCTACCGTACAGCAACCTCCTCCACTCGCTCACGGCTATAGTAACGTGCTCCCTAGAGGGGGATGAACTAGAGTTCCCAAAGGAACCTTTCCTCCTCCAAGAGATCGAGGACCTGGAGAGTTTAAGAGTAGGATTTGAGGACCCGAAGGAACTACCTTGGCATGAGAAGTATAGGCTCTCTGCTTGCGTGAAATGTGGGAGATGCACTGACTCATGCCCATCTAATATCATAGGGAGACCGCTCTCACCGAAGGAAGTGGTGATAGGATTGAGGGCATCCATACTAGGGGCTGATTACGAGCTTAGAGATGATGCCGTCTGGTCTTGCGTTGCCTGTGGTGCGTGCGCATCCTCATGCCCCAACTACGTGAGCCCCTTCAGTTTCCTGATGGAGAGGAGGCGTAAACTCGTTTTAGATGGGAAGATAGATAAGAAGATGGGTGAGTTAATTAACAGCCTCAGGAGGTATAAGAACTCCCTATCAGTCCCGCAGAGAGGGAGATTGAGTTGGCTGAGCAGCGATGAGGATCCAGATTACTACATCTGGGTGGGCTGTCAATACTCCTTCGATCCCGTGGGGAAGAAGGTTGTGAGCAGGCTCGTGGATCTCCTGAGGAGCGTTGGCTTGAGGATAGCGAATCTAGGGGAGCTGGAGACGTGCTGCGGTGAGCCAGTGAGGAGGCTAGGTGAGGAAGGGATGTTCCAGGAATTCGCTTTATCGAATTCGGAGATATTCAAGGAGCTGGGTGTCAAGAGACTGCTCGTTCTATGTCCTCATGGTCTCACGGTCTTCAGAAAGGAATATCCTAGGATAGTAAAGGATTGGAATGTTGAAGTGATTTCGCATGTGGAGCTCCTCTCCGATCTAATTAATAAGGGTAAGCTTGAGGTTGAGAAGTTCGATGAGCTCACTTTCCACGATCCTTGCAACTTAGCTAGGTTCAATGGGATCATCGAGGAACCTAGATTCATCCTTAAGATGACGGGTGCGTTCAGGGAGATGAGGAGGAGGGGTAAGGATACATTCTGCTGCGGGGCTGGAGGAGCTAACTACTGGTATCAGACCGGTGAGAGCCTGATGGCTAAGGAGAGAGTTAAGGAGGCGAGGGAGTTAGCTAAGAGTATAGTTGTAGCGTGTCCTTTCTGCTACGCGATGCTGAACGATGCTATTAAGGGCTTGGGGATCGAGGATATGAGAGTGCTAGAGATCTCGGAGCTAGTCTCGTCCCAAAAATCTTAATTTCTCACTCCATCAATCTTTCTATTGAATGGATTCTCATCGTCGGAAGCTGATGGGATCGAGGCCCCTCTTTTTCCCTTGAGCAGTCTTTTGAGTTCCAGAATTTGTATGCCGTATGGATTTTCATAGGTCCATCGTCCCTAGAGGTGCTCAGTCACACTTATATCTTTATCTAACTCCTAGCTCGCGTAATCGCGATGCCCGCAATAGTCGTCGTTGGGATGCAGTTCGGAGATGAGAGCAAAGGAGCCGTTGTGGACTTTCTAGCGGAATGGGCGGATCTAGTAGTGAGGTACAACGGTGGAAGTAATGCCGGCCATACTGTAGTAGTTGGGGGGAGGAAGTACAAGTTTCACTTAGTCCCTTCGGGCGCTCTCAGAGGGAAGAAGTGCGTTATAGGTGCGGGAGTTGCTTTCGATCCTGAAGTATTCATGGAGGAGATAAATGGGCTCAGGAAGGAGGGGAGGGATATCGATCTGATAGTATCCATGAAGGCAACGCTCCTCCTACCTTATCACAAGGAGTTAGATGCAGCTACAGCTGGAGAATCCCTCGGAACTACGAGGAGGGGAATAGGGCCCGCATATCAGGACAAGATGGCCAGGATATCCGGGCTCAAAGTGAGGGACCTCTTCTCCGAGGATTTCCCTGAGAAGTTGAGGAGAGTTGTGAAAGTGAAGGAAGCTGAGTTGAGGAACGCAGGGGTATTGAAGGGGGATATAGATGATTACTTGAGTGAGATCCTCAGGAAAGCTGAGACTTGGAGGGAATTCCTCAGGCCTTTCTTAGGCGAGGATCACATAGAGGTCAACGAAGCTATAGCTATGGGGAAGCTAGTGATATTCGAGGGGGCCCAGGGGACCATGCTAGATGTGGATCACGGTACTTACCCTTACGTCACTTCATCTAACACAATAGCTGGAGGGGCTTGCACGGGAGTTGGGGTGAGTCCCCTCTCAATAGATGCAGTGTTAGGGGTCTCTAAAGCTTATACATCTAGAGTAGGGGCTGGACCCTTCCCAACTGAGCTCTTCGGACCTGAAGCTGATCTGATAAGGGAGAGGGGCCATGAGTATGGGACTACGACTGGGAGGCCCAGGAGAGTGGGATGGCTGGATCTCCCCATGCTCAGATACTCGACTCTGATAAATGGGATTGGATACGTAGCTATTAGGAAATTAGATGTCCTCTCTGGCTTGGGTAAGCTTAAGGTAGCTGTAGCATATGAGATAGATGGGGAGGAGTTCAAAATAGCTCCCCCTTACGTCGATGAGTTGCAGAGAGCGAAGCCTGTATATGAGGAATTGGAGGGATGGAAGGAACTTGATTGGAGATCTGTAGTTAAAGAAGGGTGGGAGAGGATTCCTGAGGAAATGAAAGCTTACATAGAGTTCATTGAGAGGGAATTGAATGTTAAAATTGTGATGATAGGATTAGGGCCTGAGAGGGAGATGACTGTAGTGAGACCCGCATTGAGGGAGTTATTGCAACCGATAGCCGGACTTCACCGCGGGGGATCAAAGGTTATATAGTAGATAGAGGGCCTTATGGAAGGGTTCCGATAGGTAGCAAGCTCTCCTCTAGATGCTCTTCCCTCGATTCCAGGCTCATCATAGCGCTGGACTTCCCACCCAGGGATGTCAGGGGGATATTGAGCGAGCTTCACGACTTAGCAGTCGGGGTGAAAGTCGGCTTCCCAATAACTCTCTCCTTAGGGTTCGATGGGATAAGGGAACTCATGAGGGATTTCCCGGATTACTACTGGATCGCTGATTACAAGCTCGCTGATATACCCGAGGTCGTCCAGTACGTCCTCAAGGGATTGGAGCAGGAGGGCTTCGATGCCTCGATAATACACCTCTTCACGGGCCATAGGAGGTACGATGTCGGGATGGAATTGATAGGAGTCGTAGCTATGAGCCACCCGGAGGCGAAGTTCTTCAGGGGGAATTTCGAGAAGTTGTTGGATGAAGCTGAGCTCTTAGGCGTTGATGGGATAGTAGTAGGTGCTACTAGACCTGAGATGATAAGAGAAGCTAGGAGGAGGCTCCCAAACGTGAGGATATTCTCCCCCGGAGTGGGGGCTCAGGGGGCTGAACCAGGTTCAGCTATAGCTGCTGGAGCGGACTTCGAGATAGTGGGGAGGAGCATCCTGGGGAGCGAGAACCCGAGGCTGGAAGCTATGAGAGTTGTCGAAGCTCAGAGAGGTGTAATCCATGGACGCTCATGAGTTAGGGAAGATCCTCATCTCGAGGGGTATGCTTAAGTTCGGGGAGTTCACGCTCACATCCGGTAAGAGGAGCAATATATACGTTGATCTGAGGCCTCTCCCATCTTTCCCAGAGGAATTCATGAGAATAGCTACGGAGATGTCAAAGAGAATGAACGGAGATTTCGGTATATGCGGGGTCGCTGTAGGCGGGCTTCCACTAGCGACAGCTGTTGCGATCATATCCAGAAGGCCTCTGATATACGTGAGAAAGGAGAAGAAGGAGCATGGGACTGAGAGCCTCTTAGAAGGATTCTTGAACATGAGGAGCTACGTCATAATAGATGATGTAGCCACGACGGGAGGCTCGATACTTAACGCCGCGAGGATCGTTAGGAGCTATGGATCCGATGTCAAGGAAGCTTGGGTAGTGGTAGATAGGATGCAGGGAGCAGCTGAGAGCCTGAAGGAAGAGGGTATAGAATTGAAGAGCCTCGCGACCCTCCCTAACATAGTGAAGCTTGTTCTGGATTCCCTCCCGGAGAGGGAGAGGTCTTACGCTCTTAAATACTTAGGGGAGGTGGGAGTATGAGTCTGAGGGGTAAGGATATAATCTCAATTTCGGATATGAAGAGAAGCGATCTAGAGAGGATCTTCAGGGTTGCTTCATCTAAATTCCAGGGGGATGAGCTCAAGGGGAAGATAATAGCGATGGCTTTCTTCGAGCCGAGCACTAGGACTAGATTCAGTTTCGAGACAGCTACCTTGAGATTGGGTGGTAATTATATAAGTTTCGAATCAGCCCACTCAACATCACTAGCTAAAGGTGAGAGCTTCTCAGATACCATAAGGATGCTGGATTCTTACGCTGATGGTATAGTCGTTAGGCATAGCTTGGAGGGGGCAGCTAAACTCGCAGCAGAGCTAGCTGAAGCCCCCGTCATAAATGCTGGGGATGGGACGAAGAACCATCCGACTCAGGCTATGATAGATCTCTACACGATATGGAAGGAGAGAGGCAATTTGGACAACTTAACTTACGGTGTGCTGGGAGATTTAAGGTATGGGAGGGCTGCCGCTAGTTTTCTAAAAGCTCTCAACCTTTATTCCCCCAGAAAAGTTTATCTAATATGCCCAGAAGGATTAAAACCTAAACAGGAACTTCTGGACTCCCTTAAGATGCCATGGGAGTTCTCAGATCTGAAAGATGCTCTACCTGAGCTCGATGTCCTATACGTAACTAGGGTCCAGAAGGAGAGGTTCCCGGATCCCTCGGAGTACGAGAGAGTCAAGGGCAGCTATAAGGTGGATTCATCTATCCTCAAGGATGCTAAGGAGGGGCTCATGATACTCCATCCTCTCCCCAGGGTCGATGAGATCTCCTTGGACGTGGATTCCACTCCTTACGCTTATTACTTCAAGCAAGCAGCTAACGGAGTTCCCGTGAGGATGGCACTATTATCGGAGGTGATACCATGAAGGAAGAGCTAGTAGTGAGGAGGATATCTGACGGAACTGTCATAGATCATATACCGGCTGGGAGAGCTCTGAGGGTACTCAAGCTCTTAGGGATAACTGGGGAAAGGGATGGTGTCGTGGCTCTCGTGATGAACGTTCCCAGCAAGAAGTTGGGTAAGAAGGACATAGTTAAGATAGAGGGAAGGGAGCTAAGTAAGGAGGAGGTTGATAAGATATCCTTGATAGCACCATCGGCTACTATAAACATAATCAGGAACTTCGAAGTAGCTTCAAAGAGGAGGGTCGAGCTCCCGAGGAGAGTCGTAGGGATATTGAGGTGCTTAAACCCTAATTGCGTCACTAACGCCCCTAGGGAGGCAGTCAAACCATCATTCACACTCCTATCCGAGAGCCCTCTGAGGATGGTCTGTGAGTACTGCGGGGAGTATTTGAGAGAGGAGGATATAATTGAACAGCTATCAAGCGTATAGAGTAATGAAGATAATTGAGAGTGAGAGGATAAGTGAGAAAGTTAAGAAGATAGTCCTGGAAGGGAACCTCGGATCTTCCCCCGGCCAGTACGCGATGATCTGGGTCCCTAAAGTGGGCGAGATACCCATAAGCATAGCTAGGGAGCCTAAGGGTGAGACTTGGATTTTAGTGGCTAAAGTGGGTAAGGTGAGCTCAGCTATTCACTCCCTAAGGATCGGAGAGGAGCTATGGGTCAGAGGGCCATATGGGAGGGGTTTCAGCCTCAGGAGTGGGAAATGCTGCCTCATAGGGGGAGGCTACGGTATAGCTCCCCTCATATCACTATCTGAGAGGCTCAGGGAGAGGGGCAATGCTAAGGTGAGGTTTTATGCAGGCTTCAAGAGGAGGGAAGAAGTAATTCTCGAGGACTTACTCAGTTCTATTTCCGATGAGCTCATAATAACTACTGAGGATGGATCATATGGGCTAAAGGGGAGAGTAGTTGAGCTAGTCGATTTCGATTGGCCTGAAGCGATATACTCGGCCGGCCCCGAGGCTATGCTAGTCGAGGTAGTGAGGGAGGCCCTCAAGAGGAGTATATACGCTGAGGTCTCGATGGAGAGGCTGATAAGGTGCTCTATTGGGATCTGTGGATCCTGCTCTCTTGATCCACTTGGCCTCCTAGTCTGCAGAGACGGGCCTGTCTTCGATGCGAGTACCCTCAGCATGACGGAGGACTTCGGGAGATACTGGAGGGGTTTCGATGGGAGGAAGCTCCAGATAGGAGGTGAATCTATTGGCATGCTTCTGCGGTAAGCTCATGCTCCCTTGGGGCTTGATAGATGGATGCATTGAGGTGATAGGGGATAGGATAAGCTCTATCTCAATAGGGATGAGGGGGTGCGAGGAAGCCGACTTGATACTGCCCGGTATGATCGACTTGCACGTGCACATGAGAGGGCTCTATCAGAGGCATAAGGGGGACTGGAGATCTGAATCATTGGCTGCTTTGAGCGGGGGAGTTACTGTCGTAGCTGATATGCCCAACAACGTTCCGAAGATAGATAGCAGGGAGAGGCTCGATATGAAAACAGAGGAGGCTAAGAGAGAGAGTTACGTAGACTTCCTCCTCTATACATCATTCCCATATTTGGATGAGAGGAGTTACGTTATAGGCATCAAAATCTACCCTGAGGATATGTATGAAGACCTCAATCCCGTTTTCAAGAGGGCTTCCGAGATGGGGAAGGAGGTAGTAGTTCATGCAGAGGATCCTCTGATCCTAAAGGAAGCTGAGAAGGTTTTCGATGTTAAGGAGCATAATAAGGCGAGACCCGAGCTCGCTGAGAAAATAGCTGTGGATAGAGTTATCTCGCTAGCCCGTAGGCATGGGACCAAGCTCAGGATAGCCCATTCCACACTCCCCTATACTTTAGCGGCAGTGAGCGAAGCAAAAGCAGAGGGGATGGAGGTGAAAGCTGAGGTAACGCCGCATCACCTCCTCTACAGCCCATCGGACGCTGATTCTCTGGGGAGCCTCTTCAAAGTGAATCCCCCCATAAGGGGTACGGGTGAGAAGCTCTTAGGGATGGTTAGAGCCGGATTCGCAGATTTCTTAGTGACAGATCATGCCCCTCACAGCCCTGAGGAGAAGTCCAAGGGGTATGAGGAGATGCCATCAGGCATTCCATGGTTGGATGCCCTCACTCCATTCTTAGTGCAATGCGTTGAGGAGGGGAAGCTCCCCTATAGGATACTATCTATGTACAGCGCGGACCCGGCTCTGCACCTGGGCTTGAGCAGGGGCTCATTGATACCCGGTAATTTAGCGGACCTCGTCATACTCAAGAGGGAGAGGTGGACCCTCAGGAAGGAGGAGCTCCACACGAAGGCGAGGGCCAGCCCTATAGAGGGGAAGGAGTTGAAGTGGAAAGTTAGCAAGGTATTCATCAGAGGAGAGCTTGCGTTTCACGATGGTCCCGTGGTCTCTGAGGGCTTCGGTGTACCCGCTCTCTGAAGTTCCCTCACACTCAATATCCTGAGGGTGTTCGTCTTCGCCTCACCGTGAGGGTGGCCGTAAGTCACTACGATGCGATCTTCCTCCGATAATATGCCCCTATCCATGCAGTAGCTCAGCGCGTAGCTCAGGGCCTCATCTAAATCTCCGGTCACATCTATCGTCTCAACGCCCCATGTGAGTGTGAGGAGCTGGCTCGTTCTCTTGTTGCTGCTAAGCGCTATTATCCTAGCTTTAGGCCTGTGTCTAGCGACGTGCCTCGCTGTATAACCTGAGTAAGTGAAGCAGAATATTACAGGACATTTGAGGATCTCTGAAGCCTCTACAGCAGCCTTACCGATGAAAGAAGGTATCGTATCTATCGGGAAATCTAGCCTGCTCTCCAGAGAACTCTCAGCCATCTCAGCTATTATCCTCATCCATCTAACGCTGAGCACGGGGTACTTCCCTATAGCTGTCTCGGCTGACAGCATTATGGCATCGCTCCCATCAAGTATCGCATTGTAGACGTCAGTGACCTCAGCTCTGGTCGGTATGGGGCTTTGAGTCATGGATTCAAGCATCTCAGTCGCCGTTATCACGGGCTTAGCGTTCTGATTGGCGAGTCTTATCAATTTTTTCTGTATCTTCGGGACCTCCTGAAGTGGTAATTCGACGCCGAGATCCCCTCTAGCTACCATAATTCCATAGGATACGTCCAGTATTTCCCTTATCCTCTCAACAGCTTCCTTGGTCTCTATCTTAGATATTATGGCCGGAGGATCGTCTGAGATAGATCTCATGAATTCCATCGCCTCTATAACATCTTCAGCTGATTTGACGAAGGATAGGGCTATGAAGTCAACTCCCTTGCTTATTGATGCCTTTATAGCCTCCTTATCCTCCTCAGTCAGGCCTCTGAGTTCGAAAGGTTTTGATGCGTGCACTGATCTCTTATCCCTGACGAGACCCCCCTGGATTACTTCGCACTTGAGTAGCTCTCCATTTACTTCCCTCACCCTGAGCCTTATCCTCCCCTCATCTATGTAGAGCTCATCATCCGGCTCCAGACCCCTTAAAACGCTCGATGGCTTTATCTTTATCTCTCCAATCCCCTCCTTACCACTCACAGTGACTAGATCACCGTCCTCTATCTTGAGCTCCTTCCTGCCCATGTGCGTCCTTACCTCGGGCCCCTGAAGGTCGGACATGAGGCCCACTCTGATCCCCAGCTCATAGGAAGCCCTTCTTATCATCTCTATTTGCTCTATCTTCTCTTCTATAGTCCCATGGGAGAAGTTCAGCCTGGCTATGCTCATCCCCTCAGCTATCATGCCCTTCAGTACTTCTATTTGGGATGAGGAAGGTCCTATAGTCGCTATTATCTTCGTTTTCTGCATGGTCATCGGGCTGATGATACAGTAAGGACTAAAAGTTATTGATGCCATACTCGTGAGTGCCGAACGAGAGGGTTTTCAGATCAGATCTGAGGAAACTGGCCTCGAGATTAGAGGAGAAAGGGATTGTTCCAAGCGGTAGGCTGGATCCCCTCATAAATAAGCTCTCCGATCTTCATAAGAGGGGATTAGTCAAGATAAATCATTCAGCTATGGAAATAGTGATTGCAGCTCATTTCATTTCAAAGGGATATGAGGTGGACGTTGAGGTCCCAATAAATGATCTGAAATGTGATCTTCTATGTTTAAATGATATTAAGGTGATAATTGAGGTAGAAACTGGTTACGTTCCGCCTGAGCACGCTCTAGATCCCGATAACTTCTGCAGAGCTAGAATTGCGAGCAAGATAGCTAGGTACAGCATTCACTCTGACAGGTTTTATTTAGCGGCTCCGCCCACATACCTAATGGAGATACCGACCTTCGTCCTACTGCCCCCCGATGAGAGGAATGAGGATGAGTTGATTAAGTGGAAATCGCTCCTGGATTCTTACTACACTAACCCCCCGATACCTCTGGAGATGTTGAGGATTTGCAAGCTCAATGGGATACTCATAACTTCTGTTGATGATGGTAGGGTAACTGAATTGGGCCCATCCACATATCTGAGGCTCCTAAAGGGGATATGAGGGGCTTTCGGGGGTTCCCGTGGAAACGGGAATCAGCCACTCCTTGGAGCGCTGGTTTCAGAGGTCTCTCTGATCCCCCTCTCCCGGCCCCAGTTAGCGTGAAGCACTGCCTAATAAACTTTCCCATCAACTCAGCCTAGAGATGAGGACTTCCCTATTGAACTGATTTTGAATTTCCGTTCCCATCTTGATGATCTGGGGTCCGATGGATGAGAGGAGCCATGAGCCCTCTATCTGAGCTATCTTAGGCATTGACTCATGCCCCATGCGACTAAGAGCTTTAAGCGAGGATGTAGTTAGTACCTGCTCCCTCCTGAGGCCTAACCATATCTCCACCGCCTCCTCTACAGCATTCATGAGCTTTTCGGTCGGCCTCCCGATTGCGATTCCGGGGCATCTTGGATCTAAGTATATGTAGAATGTCCCCAGCTTACTGGAGAAAGCCGCTTCCTCCCTCCTCCCATATTCCGGGTTTTTGAAGATGTAGAATGGCCAGAGCTTGCATGCCCTCGGTTTCATACCGAGCATCTGCAGATAGCAGAGGTGGGAGCTCAGGAGGAAGGGGCAGCTCCTACCTTCCTTCCTCAGGAAGAACCTGTCCTTCCTGATCTCTACGTAATACCTCCCTAATTTCCTAGATATCTCTAGGGCTTCATTGGGTCTCAGGGGCACCGAGAAGTGAGAGCAGCAGATCCCGCATGCATTACACTCGAAGGAATGGATGTAGCTCCACGGGAGGTACATGCATACCTCCGATCGATCGAGCTTAATGGATTCTTAAGCTTTTCTATGAATTGCATTCAAAAAGGTGAGGAGTTATTTCGTCCTCGAGCCCCTCAAGAATGTAGTATGGGCCAAGTAGAAGTAGATGGATGGGAGGAAGATGAGGGGTCCGAGTATCGTAAGGAAGGAACATGTAAGGTTCGTTAAACATAGCGTGGATGGATACTTGTAGCCACCTCCCAGATAGATGGCTACTATTATCGCTAAGAGACCGGCTAAAGATATTATTATGTCCCCTGAGGAGCGGGGTCGAATTCTCGGGCTCTCGAAATCGGAAGCCGCTGATACCACTACTAAAGTGCTGAACATACCGTATACATACCCCTCAATGACAGGATCCCCCGATACTATGAGGAGAAGTGAGACTACCACTGCTACTGACGGAAATATCAGGATGGCCAGCTCGCTAGCTCTCCTCGCGATACTCTCATCTACGGATTCCCTCACAAAAAGTAGTCGTATCGCTGGGAGGATAGGGAATAGTGAGTAGAGGAGAGGTGGCAATATATGGAATCCGAAATACCCGAGGATGAATAGTATCACAGCGATGATGGATAATACGGCGAGCGTGAGTTTATTAAGGGAAGTCATGATAACCCCTCCTTTTTACGGGAAGTAAAAAATATATAAATTTGGGGGAGGGACTCCAATTTTTCAAACATATCCCATCTATTAAAAATGAATGTTCCAGATACGGAGGCTTCGAGCTGAAAAATTAGGATAGGAGGAAAACTAAGTAATCCACCAGCCCAAGACCGAGGACGACGGAGAGGATCCCAACTATCGCGAGTACGTATAGCTCAGGATCCTTTGAGCTCTCCCTAGCCCCCAGCTCAGGCGGGTTCGCGAAGTACATGTACCTCAAAACCAATGCGTAATAACCTACGGATATCCCGCTGTTTATAACTCCCAGCAAGGCTAGCCATGGAGCTATGTCCATCACTGAGAAGAAGATGTACATGAACTTGCTCCAGAAACCTATCAAGGGCGGCATACCCATGAGGCTCAATATTAGTATCGTGATCATTGATCCCGATAGCCTCATGATCCTCCCGGATCCCTTGAGCCCATCTAGAGTGAGCTCGAAGCCCTTCCTACTAAAGTAGCCGAGTCCCACGAATATCCCTATCTTAGCGAGCACATAAGTAGTTACCTGCAGCCCTATGGCTTGAAGAGCTAATTTCGTGGAGCCCAGGGCTGCGAAAGCTATAAGGAAGTACCCTGCTTGAGCTATGCTTGAGTACGCCATCATCCTCTGGACGTTCCTCTGGACAAGGGCAGCTAGATTCCCATAGAACATCGTGAGTATAGATAGGATAGCCATCGCTGCGAACCAGTAATCACTTATAGCCGGAATTAGAGGTTGCAGAACTCTTATGAATGCTCCTATACTTATGAGCTTCACTACCCCTGAGACGAATGAGACTAAGAGTGGATTAGCGCCGCCGTAGACATCTGGCAACCAAGCGTGGAAAGGGAAGACTCCCATCTTGAACCCTACTGCAGCTACTAATATGAGGACCCCTAGCACTAATATTTCCCTGAGTTGAGTCGCTACATAGCTTAACTGAATTAATTGGCTCTCCCTCGTCACCCCGAGGACGAGAGCGAAGCCGAAGATGAGGAGGGAGGATGAAGCCACGCCCATCAGGGAGTACTTAACGGAGGCCTCGAGGGATGCCTCATCCTTCCTCATGCCCACTATGACGTAGGAGGCTACAGCGACTAGGGCCCAGGAAGCTATGACTACGGAAGCGTCATTAGCGTAGAGGATGAAGAGGACTCCGAGTAGGGAGAGCAGGATGAGGGAGTAGAGGCTAGGAGCCGTGCTCCAGTCCTTAGCTTGAGATAGTGAGGCCAGCACAACTAAGAAGGAGCCGAAGGCTGCTATGGATGCTATGTAGGTCGATAGGGGATCTACCCTTATGAGTCCGCTGAACATAACCCCGCTCTCCCTCATGAGGAGAGCTAGGAGGATCATAGATGCTGCTGTAGATATTAGAGCTATGTAAGGGCCTGTCCTCACTCCTTTAAGGTAATCTATAGCCGGTATTATGAGGCCAGCGGCTGAGAGGATCGCGAATATCGACCACATTATGAGCTCCATCATCCCACCCACATCACCAACAGCAACACCAATAGGAGGCCCAAGACGAATATCGTGAGATAGTGGTTCACCAGCCCTGTCTGAATCCTCCTGAAGAAGGATCCGAGGGAGGTGAATCCTCTCACGACCCTCTCATGGTAGGTATCATCCACTACCTCCGTCTCGAAGTACTTGAAGCCGAAGTAACTGAGCCACTCCGTGAGCTTTGGTATTAGGGTATGGTAGAACCCATCTATTATCAGCGAGTCGAAGTACTTGAAGACGTTCCTGGACAGCCAGGAGAAGGATCCCACTATCGCTTTGTAATATAGGGCATTTATGTACCACCTATCGTAGAGGAAGTCGTGAATAGCCTTCCCAAGAGAGCTGCTCCTCATCGAGGATATACTTCTGAGACCTCCCTCAGTCAAGTAGAGGGATAGAGCCACTATTATGCCCAAGGAGACGATGCTTAGGGATGATATCAGGAGCTCTGGATCCAAGTGCAGCTCCGGATGGAACTCCTCATGAATCCCTATGACTCTCATCACCATCCCGGAGAGTAAGCTAGTCCCTAGGATGGGCCAGAGCATCCCTAGGAGGAAGGATATTAGAGCTAAGATCAGGTAGGGAAGTAGCATTATGGGATGGGCTTCGTGAGCGTGATGGGCTCTCCCGATTATGAAAGTCCTTATCAATAGTCTGGTGGAGTAGAAAGCAGTGAGGCCAGCTGTTATGAGGCCTAGAATGTAAGCGATGTATATCCCGGAGTCCTTAGCCACTTCTAGCACCATGTCCTTCGTCCAGAACCCCATGAATGGTGGTATTCCCATTAAACTCAGGGCAGCGAGGCTAATGGATAGGAAGGACCATCTCATGAACTTCCAGAGGCCGCCCATATCGTCTATGAACCTAGAGTGCACGGCATGTATCATCGCACCAGCTACGAGGAAGAGGGATGCTTTGAATATAGCGTGACTCATAAGATGGGAGAAGCCGGCTAGGAAGCCCAATGGAAACTCTGTTATTAGGCCAGCAGCCCCTAAAGCTAGGAACATGTAACCGAGTTGAGATGCAGTTGAGAAAGCCAATATTAGCTTCAACTCCCTCGAGACTAGAGCTTGCGATGCCATCAGGAACGCTGTGAATGCCCCTATTATAGCTACAACTGAGAAGAAGCCATGGACTTGACTCTCAGCTATGGGGACTTCGTGAGCAGCTAGCACGAATATGGGGGAGAACCTGAGCAAGAAGTAGACTCCGGCTTTCACCATAGTCGCTGCGTGTATTAAAGCGCTGACTGAAGTCGGGCCTGTCATAGCTGTAACTAACCACTCGTGGAACGGGAATTGAGCTGATTTAGCGAAAGCCCCCAGGGAGAATATCAGTAGGAAGGGGAGGAGCAGGCCTCTCTCAGCCATAGGTCCAGCCCAATCAGCGACCCTCTCCGAGATTTCTATTATTGAGAAGCTCTTAGTGAAGTAGTAGAGGACCCCTATCCCGGCTATGAAGCCGACATCCCCTAACCTCGTGAAGACTATTGCTCTGAGCCCGCTGTGGCTCGGTGTGAACCACATCGGGGTTCCGAAAGCCTTCCTCCCTATATCTCCGACGCATCTCTCCTCCTCATCAGTGTACCAGTGGCCTATGAGGGCGTAAGAAGCTAATCCAGTTCCCTCCCATCCCAGGAACATGGTAATTAAATTATCGGCCAGGACCAAGAGGAGCATGCTACCGACGAAGAAATCGAAGAAGAACCAGTATCTCGTTAGCCCTGGGTCCCCTTCCATATACTTCAGGCTGTAAGCAGCTATTAAGAAGCTCAACCATGAGACTATCAGCGACATGAACCCACTCAATGAATCCACGTAAGTCCCAAGGGATATTCCCAGCGATGGTACCCATTGATAGCTCATGTGAATGGGCTCCCCGGCCCTAAGGAATTCCTGAAGTGAGAGAGTGGAGAAGAGGGCCGAGGCTAGTATCGCTAGTACGGCTATTATGTCCCTCGCCTTCCCCCTCAGGATCAGGGAGAGCAGAGCGCCGATGAAGGGGAGGGACCAAGTCAGGAGGGCGTAATCCATAGCTTTCACCCTAGCAGGGAGCTCAATGACCTTACCATCGGATCTATCAGGAGCTGAGGTACCAAGAAGAGCAGTAAGCCCATGGCCGCTATAACTATCATTGGCAGTAAGAGGTCGTAACCAGCTTCCTTAGCGTGCTCAGATGCCTCTGATTCTTGGCCGAAGAAGATCCTCCTCATCGTCACGAAAGAATATGCTGTTGACAATCCTATGCCAACTAGGAGAAGCGATACTATCAGAGTGAATTGGCCTATCCTCATCGCTAGATCTGAGACGCCAGCCAATATGAGTATCTCGCTCCAGAGGCCCAAGGATGGCGGTACCCCTGTTATGTGCATGAACCCTATTAACGCTAGAGCCGCTGTAATTGGCATCTTAGTTGCCAGGCCTCCCATCTTTGAGATGCTCCTGAGACCGTGGAGTTGAGTTATCAGGACTCCCGCTGTTGCGAAGAGAAGTGCTTTGCCCACAGCGTGAGCAGCGTAATGGAGGAGGGCGCCCGCCATCCCCATGGAGGTGACGCTAGCTATACCCATCAGCAGGTACCCCATCTGGGAGACGCTGGAGTAAGCCAGGAACCTCTTGAAGTCATCTTGAGCTAGAGCCATCAGACCTCCATAGATTATCGTGAGCAGAGCTAGCCCTAGGAGATAGGGGGATATGGAAGCGAAATCCGATGGGAATAGGACGTAAGCTATCCTTATGAGCGCATAACCAGCTATCCCTATCAAGTTCGGGGAAAGGAGAGCTGATACAGGCGTTGGAGCCTCAGCATGGGCATAGGGCAGCCATATATGGACCCCGAAGACTGCCATCTTCACGAAGAGACCTATTAGGATCGCTATGAAGACTGACATCCTCATCGCTTCCGGCAGGAGTTCACCTAAGCCCATATTGGCCACTCCCTTAATCGGGTTGAAGAAATCGAAAGTCCTAGCATTGAGTCCGAGTAAAAGGACTCCTATCAGAAATGCTAAAGCCCCTACATGCGTCCAGATTAAGTAGAGGAGGGCTATCCTCTCCCTCCTACCGTAACCGTAGAAAGCTATGAGGAGGAAGCTGGGGAGGAGTGAGACCTCTAAGAAGAGGTAGAATTCCACTAAGTTAGTCGATAGGACAGTTCCCATCATAGCGGCTGAGAACATAACGTAAAGCATGAAGTATATACCCCAGCTAGCCGGTCTCTGCCCTTCCCTCTCCATCTCCTCGAACCTGTGCTCCATGTACCTCAGCGAGTAGATCGATATCATAGAAGTGACGACACCTATCGAGAGAGCTACTGGAGCCGATATCGGATCTAAGAGCATAGAGAAGTTCCCTAGCGTGGGATTAGATAGTACTACGGGATCTAAGACAGGTTCCCTCAATCCTGATATGAAGGAGAGCCATATCACGGCTGCGAGCGGTATCAGGAGAAGTATCGTGGATATTATAGTGAGCTCCCTCTTCCCCTTCAAAAACGGGAGGAATAGGGAGGCTAGTATGGGTATAACTACTGAGAGGAATAATACCGGGACATTCAGGATCATGATTTTACCCCCTGAATCTCCTCAACTCGTACGTATCCAGGGTCCCCCTCATCCTGAACATCATTATAGCTATCGAGACTATGACACCGACCTCCGCGGCCGATAGGGATATCGATATTATAGCGATAGCCCCTCCTATCGGCCCGTAACTCGCATCCAAGGAGGCTAGGGAGAGGAGGGACAGAAGGGCTGCATTAAAAATTATCTCGGCTGAGAGGAGCATCCTTATCATATTCCTCCTAGTCAGGAGACCGTATATACCGAAGGACAGGAGAACGGCTGATAATATGAGGTACCAATATGCTTCCATAATCACACCTCCCTTCTAGCTAGAGTTATCGCTTCGATGAGGGTCGTAACTAATGCGAGAGTCGCTATGAGGAGGGCCAACCAGTACCTCTCTATCAGGAGGGATGTGAGGCCCCTGAACTCCAAGTAGAATGAGGGCCTCCCTATCGGAACCATGAGGATGCTTGAGAGAACTAGAATCATAAGCACTATGGAAGCGACTGCTAGAGCCCTTATCCCGGGCTCTACTGTGGGAGCTTCCCTCATCATAACGAGCGAGAACAGTATGAAAGTGACAGCTGCGCCTACGTAAACGACTAGATGGAATAGAGCTATTATGGGGAAGCCCAAGAGAGTGAACAATATGGAGTTAGCTATACCGAGCATAGAGAGGAAGAAAGCCGAGTAAACTATGGATCTGTGGAAGACTATCAGTGCTGAGGATATTAAAGCTAGAGCCGAGGATAGGAGGAATATCATAAAGTTAGGATCGATCTGAAGGTTCATATACTATCCCCCTCCTCTCATCCAATATCGCTTTAACCTTCCTGGGCTCCCTATCGTAAACGGGCTTGGGGACGCCCTTACTGAACTCCTGGGGAGGATATATCTGCTCCTCGTACGTGTAATAAGCTACATCGTGAACCTTCGTGAACCTCAATGAGTTAGTAGGACATATATCCACGCAGAAACCGCAGAAAACGCACCTAGTATAATTTATCCCGGGCCTCTTAACGACCTTCCCCTCCCTCTCAGATTCCTCCTTGGATACGTACATCTTCATGGCATCAGCCGGACATACCATAGCGCAGAGGGAGCACTTTATACAGGAATCCCAATCGTACTCTATCATCCCCCTGTAATTCTCTGGAAGGTCCTCTATCTCATCAGGGTACATTATAGTCAATCTAGGCCCTAAGAAGAGGTACTTCATCCCGGTGAATATCGCCCTGAGATGCCTAAATGTCCTCTCAACTTGCAAACCTCACACCTCCCATTATCAGGACTAATGATAGCAGGATGGACAGTATGGATAGGGGGAAAGCTATCCTCCATCCTATGTTCACAGCTTGATCTATCCTGAACCTCGGATAGACAGCCCTGAGGAAGGCTCCGAAGGCTACTAATATGAATGCCTTCAGGAATAGCAAGCCTCCGGAGATGAAGGGATCTGGGGACGGGGATGGGTTCCAACCACCTAAGAAGAGTATTGAGTAGATCAAGCTCAATACGTATAGCTTTATGTAAGATGCACCCATCACCAATCCATAGATTATCCCACTGTACTCAGTGTAAGGCCCCGCTACTATCTCGCTCTCAGCCTCTGGTATCTCGAACGGGAACTTAGATGTAGACATGTAAATCAATACTAGCATGTTGGCTGCAGCTATCGGGTTCAGGAAGACCCCCCATATCCTTCTCTGGGCTTCAGCTATCTCAACGAGGTCCAGCGAGTTGTAGAGTACGGCCATAGAGAGGGCGGAGAGGAATATCGGTGTCTCATATGAGGTCACTAGATAGCCCTCTCTAACGCTCCCTATCAGCGAGAACTTATTGTTACTAGCCCATCCCATTATCAGAGTGAAGATAGGGGCTAACGTCGTCAGGGCGAGGGCTATTAAGAGGGAGAGGTCACTCCTGAAAGCGTAGTATGTGGGGCTGATCGGTATTATGATTAAGGGGAGGTAAGCTAGGCCGAAAAGGAAGGCAGGGGTTAATAAGAAGGCCGCTTTATCCACTTCCTTAGGTATTATCGGTTCTTGGAAGAGGTACCTGAGTAAATCAGCTACAGTCTGTATAACTCCTCCCAAGGGTTTCAGTACGTAGAGCGGACCGTATCTGAGCTGCACTTTAGCTGCTATCTTCCTCTCGAGCCATATTATTATGAGCAGCAGGACGAAGGCAGCTATAAGACCAGGGAAAACCAAGGGAATGAATATATATGGCTGTAATAAGAGATCGATTATGCTCATCATCTATCAGCCTCCGGAGGGAAGTAATCCAAGCTACCGTAAATCGCGGGGATATCAGCTACTCTAGCTCCCTTAGTCAAATGCTCGAATAATATCACATTCCTGAATGATGGAGTGACCATCCTCAATCTATATGGGCTGAGCTTCCCATCGCTTATCACATGGAAGACTACTTCTCCCCTCCCACCTTCGACTCTGGAGATAGCTTCCCCAGCCGGGACCCTGAGGTTCGCGAATACAGAGGGGAACTTGACTATCCCTTTCTGCTTCATATCCTCCCTCAGTTTAGGCGGTATCAATTTCTCATAACTTTCATGAAGTATTGGGCCCTCAGGTATCTCTCTTAGGACCTGTCTTATTATCTTGATGCTCTCCATTATCTCCCTGACCCTGACCATAACTCTAGCGTAACAATCCCCTTCTTTCTCCGTGATAACTTCGAAGTCCAGATATGGATAAGCTGCATAAGGCTCAGCCCTCCTGACGTCGTAAGCAACACCGCTAGCCCTCAGATTGGGTCCCGTCACCCCGAGCTTTATCGCATCCTCCCTGCTAAGCACACCAACGCCCTCTAATCTAGCCCTGACGACTGGGTTGTTGAAGTATATATCGAAGTAGTCCTTCATCCTGCCTTCCAGATACTTCAGAGCCCTCTCAGCTCTCTCAGCGAACCCCTTCGGGAGGTCCCTCCTCACCCCGCCGGGTATTATGTAGGAGTAAGTCAGCCTAGCTCCAGTCAGCTCCTGGGCTAATTCTAGGAAGGGCTCCCTATCCCCGAAGCACCACATATATGCTGTTGATGAACCTATCATTACTCCATGAATTCCTAAGCCATAGAGATGGCTGTGGATCCTATTTATCTCAGCTAGCAGCGTCCTCAAGTACTTAGCTCTCTCCGGGGGATCTATACCAAGGAGCTTCTCTAGCGCCATGACGTATGCTAAGTTATTAGCAGTAGTATCTGCTAGGGAGGGCCTCTCAATAAGTGGAATTATCTGGAGGAACTTCTTTACCTCAGCTAGCTTCTCAACAGATCTGTGGACATAACCTATGTTTGGCCTCAGCTCTACCACTATATCGCCATCTACCTTAGCTACGAGCCTCATATGCCCAGAAGCTGGATGCTGAGGACCTATCAGGAGTTCCAAAGTCCTCTCCTCTAAGCTCATGCATCTATCCCCTCCACCTTGACTTTGAACTCCTTCCTCAGAGGGGGTATTCCCTCGTAACTCTCAGGTAGGAGGAGCCTCTCCCCCATCCTCGGGTTCCCCTCGAACTCTATACCCATCAGATCATGTTCCTCATGCTCCTGGTAGAGGACACTAGGCCAAACACTTAGGAGGGAGCTCATTCTCGGATCATCATATGGAAGGGAGGTCCTAAGGCTCACTAGGAAGTATGAGAGAGGCGCTTCATATGAAGATGCTATGTAAATGACTTCGAACCTCTCCCCCGGGTAATCCACGGCAGTCACGGATTTGACGTGATCGAATCCCATCCTCTTGAGCTTCTCAGCCACTTCGACGATCTTATCCCTGCTGACCTTCACATCTATTACATTGGGTCCCCTAACTGAGATCTCGGCTATTCCCCTGAGTTCCTCCTCAATTTTAATTTTCAGATCCTCAATCCTCATACTTCACCAGCTCCCCTCTCCTTATCTTCCTCTGGAGCATTATTATCGCTTGAGCGACGGCCTCGGGCCTGGGTGGGCATCCAGGTATGAAGACATTGACCGGTAGTATGTCCATGGGCCTCACTATGTTATAGCTATTCCAGAATATCCCCCCATCTATCGCACAAGCCCCCATCCCGATGACGAACTTCGGCTCAGGCATCTGCTCGTAAACCCATATCGCAGCTTCAGCCATCTTCTTGCTCAGAGTCCCCTCGATGAAGAGGAGGTTGCACTGCCTTATCCCTATGAATGGGAGGAATCCCAGCCTCTCAGTATCGTACTTAGACGCTGCTGAAGCTGCAAATTCAGCCCCGCAGCATGCTGTCGTGAAGTGAACGGGCCAGAGTGAGAAAGCTATCCCCCAATCCCTGAGGTCCCTTATGGGCCTCTTATTAACGAGCCAAGCTGCTGCCTTCCTAGCGGATCTCTCTAAGTTACCTATCAAGATGGAGCCCTCTAGGGCGCAGACCATAGTTCCAGCCTCCTCGCTGAGTGCAACCCGAAGATCAACGGAGGGATCATCAGTCCCAAGATCCCTGTGAAGAGGAGGAGAGCACTCAAGGGATACTTATAGCTCTCCAAGAGGAAGAGGAATGAGTATATCATTATGGGCTCTATAGTGAGGAAGAGGAGGAGAAATGGATAATATTGCATCATCAATAACCCTCTAGC
Source organism: Candidatus Korarchaeum sp. (assembly GCA_020833055.1). Taxonomy (GTDB): domain Archaea; phylum Korarchaeota; class Korarchaeia; order Korarchaeales; family Korarchaeaceae; genus Korarchaeum. The sequence goes on from JAJHQZ010000002.1 coordinate 159,356, forward strand.
CCTCCCTACAGGAGGGTTAGCGCACTCATACCTCTCCCTCTTCTTGGGGAAATCCCTAGATGGTGAGATAATTTTCCCAAGAGCTATGCCTATGATTCCCAAACCTATCCCTAAAATAAGGCCTATTGAGAATGTCACTAACACTAATAGCCCCTGTGAAGTAGATGTTATATCCATGCTATTTACCCCGTTTACACGAAACTGAATTGTTAAAAACTTTTCTATTCATATCCTGACTTTCTTTTATGAAAATTTTCCATAATAGGAAATAACAGGTCAGTGTTACTAAATTTCTACTAACTTTATTTTATATCCAGTGCTTTATAGAAAAATTATAACAGAATTTTCATTACTAATTTGAATCAAATCAAGATTAAAAAATAAATATAGCTGAGGAATTAAAATTAAAACTCTATCCCTTTCCTGGCTGCAATCCCCTTAGTATATGGATGTTTAATATCTAAGAACTCAGTGATATAATCAGATGAATCATAGAAGGATTTCGGAGCGTACCTCCCAGTGAGCACGACCTCCGTCGAGAGGGCTCTCTCATTCAAAATACTTAAGACATCATCCTCTTTGATAACCCCCAGATGGACGGCTACGCACACTTCATCAAGCACGACCAGAGTATAATTTCCGGATCTCAGGGCCTCTCTCGAGTCCTCAAGCGCCTTCTTAGCTATCTCATATTCCTTCTCATCCACGTATCCTCTGATGAACTTACCCGTCCCATACTGCCTCACCTCTATCCCGACTTTAGATGCAGAGATCACTTCACCACTAGGCAGGCCCTTCAAGAACTGTATTACTAGGACCTTCCCTCCCCATCCCGCATTCCTCATAGCCAATCCGAAAGCAGCCGTAGTCTTCCCCTTCCCATTGCCTGTATAAAGGTGGATCATGCTTAAGTCACCACGCAAGCCGACCAACCGCAGTCGAGACAGGTGACACAATCCTCCCTGTAAACTAACCTAGTGCTGCCGCACTCCGGGCAAGTCTCTACGTGATTAGGCTGAGTTGGAGGCTTGAAGACAGGCTGAGCTTGTGGTTTCTCCTCGACTTTGGCCTTCCTCAATTGAGGAAGTTCTATTCCTAAGGATACCATCATCTTGAGTGTCTCATTCTCTATAAAGCTCACGTACTCCCCTCTCCTCTGCGTAGGAGTTATAAGTACTTGAGCTGATTTAGAGCCATCCCTGTATACAGTTATCCCCTTCAACCCCAGCCTGTGCGCGAAGAGGTATGCCTTCTCTATATCGGAGACAGAGACCCAATTGGGCATGTTTATCGTCTTACTCACAGCTGCGCATATCCATCTCGATATCTCAGCTTCAGCCCTTATGTGATCCCACCAGGGGATATCGTAAGCGACTAAGAAGACACGCTTCATCCTCTCGATTACATCTTCCTTTCCCTCCGGAGCTTCTATGCCATATAGAGATCCTCCATTCTCAGCTATATCTTTCAAGATCTTCTCACTGTACAGACCATTCTCCTTGAGCTGCCTCTCGAACTCCACGTCCACGTAGAAGAAGGAGCCCACGGTCACTCTCTTCTCAAACACTAGAGCGAATTGGGGCTCTATCCCTGAGGATACTTCAGCTATCATTGAAATTGAGCCAGTTGGAGCTATAGTAGTTACTTCGGCATTCCTTATGCCGTTCTTCATTATCTGCTCCCTTAAGAGATCCCAATCCAAGTTCCATATCTCGGGATGGTAGAACCCCTCTACTGGCATCTCTCCCCTCACATAACCAGATTTCGGGAAGAGAGGGAAGCTCCCTCTCTCCTTAGCTCTCTCCACGCTCTCCAACATAGCGAAGTATGTTAAGTACTCAGCAGCTTTCCTCATGAAGCTGAAGCCCTCCTCACTATTGTACGGGATCCCTAATGCGAAGAGAGCATCCGCCAGACCCATTAACCCGAGCCCTACTTTCCTAGTCTTCTTAGTCATCTTCTCTATCTCAAGTATTGGGAACTTATTTACATCGATTATGTTATCTAAGAAGCGCAGTGCCTTCCTAATATCTTTGGAATATTCATCCCAATCGAAAGTAACTAAACCATTCTCCCTCCTTACGTAAGCGTATAGGTTCATGCTCCCCAAGTTGCACGACTCATAAGGATAAAGTGGCTCCTCCCCGCAGGGGTTCGTGGACTTTATTTCCCCTAAGTACTCCCTCAATATATTCCTCTTATTTATATTATCAGCGAAGAGGACTCCCGGATCTCCAGTTCTCCATGCCATCTCAGCTATCTTCCTGAAGACCTCCCTAGGATCTACAGTACCCCAAACCTCCCCGTTCCTGGGGTTTATCAGAGGGTAATCCTTCCCCTCCTCATAATACTTCCAGAAGTCCTCCGTTATCATGACGGATAAGTTGAAGTTCTCAAGGTTCCCCGGCTTAGCTTTCGCCTCTATGAACTTAATTATGTCCGGATGCCATATCTCAAGTATCCCCATGTTAGCCCCTCTCCTCCTCCCTCCCTGCTTCACGACATCCGTTATCACGTCTATTATCCTCATGAAACTGACTGGTCCCGATGCTTGACCTCCCGTAGATCTCACTATATCCCCTTGGGGCCTGAGCTTCGAGTAGTTTATCCCCACCCCCCCTCCGGATTTGAATATCATAGCCGCTTCAGTCGCTGCCCTCATTATCGACTCTAGAGAGTCCTCTATCGGGAGGACGAAGCATGCTGAGAGTTGCCCCAGCATAGTTCCAGCGTTGAAGAGGGTGGGTGAATTCGGTAAGAACTTGAGATCTACCATGAGCCTATAATAATCTAAGAAGTCTTTATAGTGGTGATCGAACTTCCCTTTCCTCAGCATATCGAAGAATTCGGACCAACTCACTCTCATCTTACCCTGTGAGTTTAGCTCGTCATAGAGAGCTTTCATCCTCTCTAAGTGATGGGCATTCCAAACGAAGGGGGGAGCTAAATGATTCTCGGGATCCCCTCCCCCGAGTCCTACTTTCCCAGCCCACTCCTCGGGATTGAAGTACTCAGTTGGATGAACTTCTTGCTTGCCCTCCTTATCGAAGACCAATGGATCGTAGAGGATATCGGGTATGACGACTAATGAGGCTATCCTTATGAATAATCCCTTGGGGTCCTCTAAGAACTTCCCATCGGGCCCCTTCTGTAAGTATCTAGTAGCTAAAAGCCTTACAGCATTCAGAGAAAGCCTCTTATCTACATCATCTACGTAATCCTTCCCTAGAATTGCCATCTTCTCCTTCCTTATCTTCTCCCTCTCCTTCCTGTAGACTATGTAAGCTTTAGCTACCTCGAATAGATCGTATTTCATTAAAGCGAGCTCCACTATATCCTGAATCTCCTCAACATGCGGAGGCCTCTCATCACTGAAAGTATTGTCTATTACATCTAGGACGTATTTAACGACCTTATCCAAAATAGCCTCATCGAATTTCCCGACTTCACGCATAGCCATTTCAATTGCTCTCCTAATCCTAGAGGAATCGAATTCAACGACTCTACCATCTCTTTTGACTACCTTCGTTACCCTCATTTTTCACTCCATTCGCTATAGGCGTACTTGCTTTATGAACTGTTAGGTATATTTTTCAGCTCCGAATCCTCATTTATACGTTAAATCTTAAGCAAAATATTGTAAATTAGAAAAAGAAAATATGGATAGTTCGGGAAATCTGAAATTCAAAGGCGCCCCCTTATATTTGAGTGTTAAAAAGGGATCTCCTTAAGAGAGAGGAGGCTTAGTTGAATATTAAATTACTTTTCTAATCTCTTAGGAAGTGTGACTCCTCTCTGCCCTTGATACGCACCAGAGTAAGGCTTTTCAACTTTTTCCTCCGTTCTGAAGAAAACTACGTGGAGGAACCTTATACCCCTATAGAGCCTCACGGGAGCGGGCCTAGTCCACATGACCTCTATCGTTAATTGACCCTCGAAACCAGCATCTACGAGAGTAGGGGCCGCTATGAAGCCCCATCTAGCTATCGAGCTTCTCAACCCGCAGAGGGCTGCGACATCATCTGGCATCTTTATGTACTCTTCGGTCACTAACAGTATGGATGTATTCCCCGGTATTATTATCCCCTCATCTGAGAACCTCCTGATTGTGAAGTGGAGCGATGGATCGTCCTTAGTCGGATCTATGACCTCGCCTCTAACAATAGGGAAAGCTATCTCAGGCCCTATCCTCATATCCACACCGTTCTCTCTGATGGAATCTTCATATAGCGGATCTATTACGAGCTTGCCCTCCTCTATGAGGGACCTTATCGCCTTATCCGAGAGGAGCATATCCCTTAAAGCATCGGGAAAAATAAATGTTTATATGAATCCCTTGGAGCGCATGAGCTCCGCTAAGAGTATAGCACCTCCGGCCGCACCCCTTATCGTGTTATGCCCATGTGAAATGAAGAGAAGTGACCTTTTACTGACCCCTCTCCTGATCCTCCCGATAGAGACGCTCATACCCCTACCAGCTAGCCTATCGTACCTGGGCTGCGGCCTGTCTCCCTCCTCCCTCACTATTATCACCCTCTCAGGAGAGGACGGGAGGCTCCTGACATCCGGACCAGGATCGAATCCCTCAAGCAATCTCTTCGCATCTTCAACGTCCACTTCCTCTTCGAACTCAGCATGTATAGCTACCGTATGCCCGTCTAATACAGGCACTCTTACGCAAGTCGCTTGAACATTGAAATTAGCGTTCTCGACTTTACCATCGACTAACTTCCCTAATATCTTCTTGGATTCCCTCTCGACTTTCTCCTCCTCCTCTGGTATGAAGGGGATCAAGTTATCGATGATATCGTATGAAGGCACCCCCGGATAACCAGCGCCGGATATAGCTTGGTAGCTAGCTACATCCAGCCTCTTGAGTGAGTAAGAATCATTCAATGGCTTGAGGGGGATCACTATCATAGTCGTCGTGCAGTTAGGACTCGTAGCCGTGGGCCCAACCCCGGCCCTTCTCTGAATATCTAAGAGCGCTAGATGGTCCTTGTTCACCTCCGGTATAACTAAGGGCACTGTAGGGTCCATCCTGAGGAAGCTGGAGTTACTGACCATCGGAATCCCTGAGTTCATTATTTCCCTCTCTATAGAGGCTTCTCCCGAGGGAAGGGATGAGAATACCAGATCCACTCCCCTCAAGTTCCTCAATTCCGTCTCCACGATGACTAGGTCTTTAACTTGCTCCGGTATATCGCTATCTAAGATCCAGTTGACAGCATCCCCGTACTTCCTCCCCACGCTGGTCTTCCCCGTTATGACCTCTATCTCGAACCAAGGATGGCCATTCAGAAGTTGAACGAACCTCTGGCCCACTGCACCAGTCCCTCCTAGGATCGCTACCTTCAATCCGATCACCCCAAAGCCGCCTCTAATTCGGAAGCAGCAACTTCCCTGTTCTTCCAATCGACGAAGACCGCTATCTTATTATGGACCGTCTGCAGACCGTGTATATTTATTCCCATCGATGCGAGAGGGTCTGATATCTTACTTATGACTCCTGGGACATCTTCTATAGCTCCTCCCCATACCTTTATCATCGCTAGATCCTTCTTTACGGAAATAGCTTTCACTACTCCTCTCTCGACGAGCGGGTGCACCTTCTTGACGACTTCCTCCGGAGGCTCGTCTAAGTAAAGTATGACCGCTTTGTCCAGCTTGCTCTCGGATAGAGGCCTGAGGTCTAGACCATCAAGATCCCCATCCACGATCAGCGTTACCATGCTCACCGGCTTCTCATGAACCTCGACTTTCAGCTCGGGTATATGACCGCTTATTATCGTCCCTCCCCTGACGAAGCTTCCGCCGTCTATCGAGAGGACCCTCATCCTAACCGTTGGGGAGAGATACCTCACCGCTTTGTGATGCAAAACTTTAGCTCCTCCCATAGAGAGCGTCAAAGCCTCTTCAGCGCTTAAGTTGCTCAATTTATGGGCATTCCCTGCTATCTTGGGGTCTGCGCTCATTATGCCACCCGAGTCCTTCACTAGGACTACCTCATCCGCCCTTAGGCATCTGGCTAGTATAACAGCGGTTGTATCGCTTCCCCCTCTTCCCAGAGTCGTCAACTTCCCATCCCTCGTCTTACCGACGTAGCCGCAAACTACTGGCACACACTTACCCAACATGTGCTCGATGTTCGAGATAGCTGCACCGCATGTAGTTGGAATGTCGGGATCCGCGTCCCCGAAACTGCTATCTGTGTAGATAGGCCATATCGGGGAGCAGGGATCTATAGCTACTGATGGGACCCCTATCGAGTTCAGAGCTGAGGCCATCAGCCTAGCTGAGAGCACCTCCCCTAGTCCCGCTATAGCATCTAAAATCTCTCCCGAGGCCCCGACTTTCCTCGCCACCTCTATTAACTGATCAGTCTGACCCTTCATAGCTGAGACCACTAGCAATATCTCATTCCCAGCCTCGAAGTCCCGCTTAGTGATCTCAGCGGCCCTCATGAAATCCTCTGGGGAGGAGAGCACGGATCCTCCGAGCTTGACCACTACCCTCTTTCCCACCATCTCACCCCACTCAAAGCTTGGGCTATCACCCTCCCTGCTTCAGTGAGCTTTATCGGACTTCCATCACCGAACTCTATGAGTTTAAGTCTCCTCAAATCCCTTAGGGCGAACCAGAATGATGAAAGTGGTATATTGAACTCTTCATTCGCTATCTTAGCCATAGAACTAGCTGAGATCTTGTTCTCGTACTTCAAAGTCAGTGTAAGTACTGCCTTCTGTCTTGGGCTCAACTTGAATAGACCGAATAAAATCAAGGACTCCCTGAGGGAGGGATCTATCATCGATATTGGCGGGGCATCACCACTCCCCATTGGCGGGGCTTCACCTGAAATTGGCGGGCCATCACCCATCCCTCCGCTGAAGTGAGCTCCCTTTACACTCTCAATTTAAAAAGTTAACGGCAGTACGAAGTTCGTACACGCGTATATTTATTAAGAAGAGTTCTTTACTTATTTAACTAAGGTGGCTGAAGTGAGCGATCTGGAGGATACCCTATATAGAGTTGGTAAACTGCTGATCTCCCCTAGGGAGGCATTCTACGTCCATTTAGCCGGGAAATATTCCCTCTCTCTCCCAATATTAGTGTATTTAGTCATTAGTTTCTCCTCATCCTCTCTATTAGTGAAGTCGATCGCGAGGGTCCTAGGGATACCTAGGATAGGATTCCTCCCTGAGGTGATTTTGGAGTTCTCAGGAGCGATAGGCGTCACTATCTCAGTTTCCTGGCTCATCTTATATGCCACATTGATACACTTAATCGCGAGGATAATGGGTCATCTGAGCGGTAAGTGGGATGAAGTTCTGAGCGCTTTAGCGTTCTCATCTGTGCCACAATCCCTCACAGTATTCTCGATGAGTCTATCTTATATACTCAGTAGCTACGAGTTCCTGTTGATCTCCCTAATCTTAGTACCCCTCACATACATATGGTCCCTCTACATATTGATCGAGGAAGTCTCACTGATATACGATTCTAGCATAGGCAGATCGATATTAATATCATTCTTTGGACCATTCTCATTCATAATAGTATCTATTCTCCTCTTCTCTATAATAGGTATACCCGGATTGATAATACCAGTGGTCTCTATGATCGTCATATATTACTGGAGGGAGATGAGATGAAGGGAGAGACGCTAGGCGCCTTCCTACTCGCGTTAATGATATTCACATTCTCTGTCTCCCTGATCCCCCTCAGTTACATGAGTTATGGGTCCTCAGGGGAGATCGTCAGGTTCGAGGGGAAACGCATAGAGATACGCATGGACTTCGGGATCTTGGAGTTCGGTGAGACGAATGGATCTGAACCTTACGCAGTTATGAGGGGATCCTTGTCATATAAGGAGGGGAAATTTGAAGGATCTATCGGTAGCATCTCTATCTACATCCCTGAGAATTGGAAGGGCTCAGTCAGAGTGACTATGAGTTCGGGGATCGTCGCACTCAATGGTAGTGAGATAAATGAGCTAGATATCAAGATGGGCTTGGGTCTCGTTCAAGGGGAGATGATAGCCCTCAAGAGAGTGTTAATAGATATGAGGACTGGAGCCGTGCGCTTAATGCTGAGGGTCCGGGAGAGTTCAGGGGCGATAGTGAAGTTAAATTGCGACCGCTTCTACTTGAGGTACGATGGCGGTAGCTTGAGGGGAGAGAATGCGAATATGACGCTCTGGGAGGGAGAGCTACCGCTTCAAGTTGTTATCAGAACTAATATCGCGGAGCTCGATGTAATCAGGATGAAGGGTTGATGCGTCTTGTACGAGAGGATCAAGATCTATAGGGCTAAGAAGTTGATCGATGCTTTAAGTAGTGAGAGCAAACTGAAGATCTTGAGGAGGTTATTGGAGAGTCCCGCATCAGCCACAGATTTAGCTAATGAGTTCGGTTTAACTCTCCCAGCGATAACACTACATTTGAAGGACCTAGAGGAAGCTGGCCTCATAAAGACAGTTGAAGTGAGGAGGGGGAAGGGGAGGCCCGCTAAACTCTACGCATTGACCAGCAAGAGGATCAGCATAAATATACACCTTAATGAGCTCTTAGGCCTCCCTGAGGAGGATCTGGATTCCTTAGCGCAGGAATACGTTAAGAGGAAGATCGAAAGTGGTTTCAGCGGGATAAGTGTAACGGACATAATGGAGACACTCCTAGTCGATAGAGCGACTGCAGCTGCTATAAGCGAGAGGCTCCAGTCAGACCCCCTCCCGATACTAGAGGCCTTAGGTAAGAAGATACTCGAGAGCTTCGAGGATAGGACTACTGTCACAGAGTTAACGAAGAAGCTGAGATCCGATAGATATTGGATCTTGAGGGCCCTCAGGAACCTCGAGGAGATGGGCTTAGTCAAGGTTAAGGAAGGTACTGTAGTGAGGGGTGAGGGGAGTGGAGGGCACGGTTCATTGGATGATAGAAGTAGTTAAGGAGTGGGTTAGGGAATTAGGAGCCTTAGGTATATTCCTAGGGGTTATGTTAGAGACGCTGATAACGATAATACCATCGCCCCTCGTCCCGATGATAGCGGGTTTCTCCCTCATACCGGGTGGTTCGGGAATGATGGAAGCTCTCTACATTTCAACTCTTTTAATAGGTGTAATTGGGAGCCTGGCAGCCACATTAGGGGCTCTGCTGCACTATCTCATAGGCCTATATGGCGGGAGGGCGCTCATCGACAGATATGGGAAGTATCTGGGGACGAATTCCAGTGAGTTAGATGAGATACTCATGAAGATATCCGGGAAAAATGAGATTATCTCGATTTTCATCCTGAGATCAGTTCCTGTATTTCCCCTATCGGTCGTCTCCCTCGGAGCGGGCATGATGGGGATGAGGATCCTCCCCTACACTTTGGCTACTCTTGGCGGGACCTTCTTGAGGTACTCATTCCTCGGAATGCTCGGCTTCATGGTCGGGGAGGCTTATGAGGAGGTATCCTCCTGGATAGACAGCGTGGAGAATCTCTTAATATTTGCCTCCGTAACGATAGTCCTGCTATACCTAGGGATCAAGAGGGTGAAGGGGGATGACTCCGGAGTTCTTAGGAAGGGTCTTCCTCAAGGAGATAGGAGGGAAGCTGAGGAGAATCGAGGTGAGAGAGGTAACTGATCCTGAGGATATGAGGAAACTAATTGATGTCCAAGTGTCCGCCTGGGGGATGCAGGACAGAGATGAGGCCGTCCCGTCGCATGTGCTAAAAGCGGCTTCAGATAACTCAGGTATAGTCGTAGCTGCCTTCGATATGGATACTGGAGAGGCTCTAGCATTCGCATGGGGCTTCCTCGCTATGGATGAGAGGGGTCTCTATCATTACTCCCATCAGAGCGCTGTCGTCGATGAGGCGAAGGGCTCTGGTCTGGGATTCATCATAAAGCAAGCTCAGAGGGAAGCAGCGATGAAGAGAGGTCTGAGAAGGGCTAAATGGACTTTCGATCCATTACAAGCATTGAACACGAGGTTCAACTTAGGGAAGCTGGGTGTCGTCAGCTGGGAGTACCACGTCAATTATTACGGTTACATGGGAGATTCAATAAACAGAGGGTTGAGGACGGACAGGTTGAAGGCTTGGTGGTTCCTCGATAGCGAGAGAGTGATTAGGAAAGCGAGAGGTGAGCTGGAATCACCGAGTTACGAGGACGCATTAGCGGCTGGTGCTGAAGAAGTAATCGAATTCGATTCTGAGGGGAAACCCTGCGGTTTCAGGAAAATAGATGGTGATCTAGTCCTAGTGGAGATCCCTAGGAGTATTGAAGAAGCTAGAGCTAAGAATTCAGTTGAGATTTGGAGGAATTGTACAGCGGAGGCGATGATATATTACATGGAGAGGGGATATATAGATTTCGAAGCTGTAATCGATAAGAGGAGCGGTAGAGTATTCCATTTGCTCTGGAGGAACTCTTTAGATGATATATTGAGCGGCTCCTCGATAAAACTTCAATGATCGACCTTAAGGGAACTCAACTCCTCAATGAAACTATTCTCTATGACCTCATACTTCCTGATGAGTTCCCTGATAGCTCCCTTCAGCACTTCCCTCGGGTTCAAGCCCTCCCTGACCCTGAGGAACAGTATCGATTCTTCCTTGAGTGGGTGAGGGACATCGTAACCGGCGAACTCCACTCCATCGAGGGAGTTCAACTCCTCAACCAGGGGGCTCAGTAGGGTATGCGTCTCTCCCCTTATGAGAACTCTTATCTCATTTCTCGAGACATTAACTACCTCAATCTCCATAATCCTCCCTCCCTACGAGCTTCTTTATCAATTCCCTCATCACGAGCTCGGGATCTGCTTTGAACCGCCAGAGCCCTTCATCATCTTTCTCCATGAACCCCTCCTCCTCAGCTAGTTCTAGGACATCGAAGGGAGAGACACCGGAGTTGACTGAGACAGCTATTATCACTTCCCTAGCCTTCCTCTGCTTAACTTCATATTTTATCTCCTCAGATAGGGACCTCAGCTCGTGCATCAGACCTATCATCTCCTCCGGCTCTAGTGTCGTATGGAGTACGTCCTCCTTCCAAATAGCCGTGAGGCCAGCTGCCTTGAGGGAGAGGGTCAATAAGCTCATAGAGATACTACCGTGCTCTGATAACCAATCTGATGGATATCTATAGAGCCCCCCTACTGGATTCCTGACCATCCTGAAGTTCCTATAAGATCTCCTCACTATAGCTTCAGAATCCCTGAGTTCCTCTTTATCCCCAAATAAGGTTATTTTCAAGCCCGAATCTACTGAATATTTACAAGAGTAATCTCTACCTCTCATTCTCTTCTCTAAGTACTCCAAAAAATCCGAAAGCTCAGATTTTTCTAGTGAGAGGACTAGAGTTCGCTTCCCCTCTCCTGACATTCATCAACCCTTCCTTGAAGGGGTTCCACCCGTACTTACTGCTCAACCTCTTATCGAGGTATATCTTACCGCAGTTCCTACATATTAAAGTATATCCGACCCCCCTGTCTAGCAGAGATCCGCAAGACTCACATATGCTCCTAATCACACCGAGCTCATGAGATCCCTCCATCGTTACTGTGACGATACCGTTTTCAACGCTCTCTATCTTGACTATAACGATATCACTCGGTCTAGCTCCTATATTCGAGCCCCTCTTCGGCATGGTAGCGTGGACAGGAGGTACGAGGAGGCTGACCCTAGGTCTTAGGAGCAGTGTCAGGAAGAGGTTGAAGTTACTCCTATCGGCGCTCCTTATCTCACCCAAAGCGATTTCTCCAGGTTTAACTGGTAATATTGGTCTCTTAATAGGCTTAACGTTGACTTCTAATTCCTTCCTCTCCAAGAAACCGAGGTGGGAGGAGTAAAGGACTCCCTCACTCTCGAATATCCCCTCAGCCCCAACGTATTCTTCTACAACACCTATCCTCTCTCCAGGGACGACGATCTCCCTCATCCGACCACCTCAAACCTCAATATCTCCACGGGGATCTCGACGACCCTCTTCTTATGATGGGGGAATATCCTCTTGAGGGGGAAGGGCCACCTCTCTACGTGCGTGAGGACAGCCCCCCTCCTCAGAGCGAACTCCCTCAAGAACTCAGAATTTCCAGCTGAATGCAGGGAATAAACTACCTTAGCTCTCCTCAGAGCGACATCCAGGAATTTAGTATCCGCGTGCCTCCTCCGAGTGCCGAAGGGAGGGTTCTGGATCACTGTATCCACTTCCTCTGAGAAATCTCTCACATCCATCACCAAAAATCTAGCTCTTTCAAGCAACCCTAACCTCTCAGCATTTCTCTTAGCGACCTCTACGGCTTCTGGATCTAAATCTATTCCGATAACTGAGGATGCACCGTAAAGGAGTGCTCCTATCGCGAGTATCCCATTCCCGCACCCTAAGTCTGCGATGTACTTATTCTCGAGATCTCCCATCATATAGCACATATGTATGAGAGCAGCAGCTAAGTTAGCTGGCGTGGGGCATTGTTCAAGAGAAGGTTTCGGGTCCCTCAGTCCCTCTAGCTGTTGCAAAATTATTTCAAGCTCCCTCTTCGTCCTTACCCTCAGCCCCATCCAACTTGATCACATCTATCCTAGTCATATAAGGTATCTTGAGCTTAGCCAACTTCATGCAGTATTTAGCTGCCTCTAAGTGCTGGCCATTGACTCTCAAGAACATTATCACATCGCCTCTCCTTATCTGCGCTGCTCTCGCATCAGGCTTCCCGAAAGCTAATCTCATCCCCTTCTGAAGTCTCTCAGCTTTATGGACACCAGCCATAGCGTGCTTCCTCAGGATATGGTGAGGATAGGGGACTACCTTGAAGAAATAAGCTTCATCAGAAGGTACAGCCTTCCTTATCTGAGATATTACTGTCATCCTAGCTGCTTCTAGAGCGTTGCTCCTGACTTGAAAACTAGCTTCAGCCACTATCCTCACTTCATACTCGAACTTCCCATGGACGTTACCATGATCGAACTTCGTTATCTTACTGTATGGTATGCTCTTTATGTACTCCTTCCTCGTATAAGGCCTCTGAAGGGCCCTGTAGTTCCTAGCTGGTCTCAGGGACATGACCTTTCACCCTAGCTAGAGCATCCCTCACAGCCTTTATAATACCTAACGCTTGGGACGCTTCCTCCTCAGAGATACCGCAGGGGAAGGTCCTCTCGAAAACCCTCCTCATAGTGAAGAGGAACCTCTCCTTGTCACGCACTCCCCCTACTAGGTCGATTATATCGCCTAGATATCTCATCATCACTTCCCTAACTTCCCTAGGCGCAGGCCTGACGTTAAACCTAGAGGAGTCCTTGAAAGCTAGGAAGAATTCGTAAAGGATTATTGAAGCTGCATTCGCTACATTTAAGGCTGGATACTCCTCGCTAGCTGGTATCGTCACTACTATATCGCAGTAAGAGAGTTCCTCAGTAGTCAACCCTATCGACTCCCTCCCAAGGACGAGGCCGTATACAGCATCCCAACTAATGTTAGAGATGAAGTCCCTTATCGGGATAGCTCTCCTCTCTACAGAATATCTGCTGACTCTGGCGGTAGTCCCTATCATCAGATCGACCCCCTTCCTCGCCTCCTCGAGCGTCGTCAAGATCTCCATCCTCTCTATAATGTCTCTAGCTCTCATAGCCGCAGCTATCGCCCTATCGAAGCTCTCGAACATAGGCCTAACGACCCTGAGCTTATCGAAACCGAAGTTCTTCATAGCCCTAGCTATCATCCCCACGTTATCAGCTTTCTCAGGTTCCACTAATATCACTATTAGATCGGGCATCGGCTCATTGAAAAAAGCTAAATTAAAATCTGAGTCCCCTTGCTGGGAGTACTGATGCTCGAACGCTTGAGAGGTATTTCCTCTAAGTTATTCGATGGTTTAGCTGAGATAGCAGTTAAGATAGGGATTAGTGCGAATCTCATCACTATATTAGGGTTCATCTCATTCTTAATATCTATTGTAAGTCTCTACTTCAGGAAGTCTCTCTTAGCCTCTCTTTTCATATTACTGGGTGGTTTCTTCGATGTGATGGATGGATCCGTAGCTAGGAAGAGAGGGGACTCGGGAGTTGAAGGGGCATTCATAGACTCCGTTGTAGATAGAGTTGAGGACGGCCTCCTCTTCCTCTTCATGGGGATCTATTCGAGAGAGCTCCTCTGGGCCGCTCTCACTATACACTCATCGATGCTCACGAGCTACATAAGATCGAGGTCCGAGTCCCTCGGGGTCAGGGGGACGGAGTTCAGTTTAACGGGGAGGGGGGAGAGGATATTGTTATCAGCGTTATTCTGCGCGATAGATAAAGTGGATTTAGGTCTCATCATAATATCTATCTTGAGTTACTTGACTTGCATCGAGAGATCTTACATATTCTTCAGGGAAATTAAGAAAAAAGGATCATAGGGTATCCATGTACTCCTCTGCTTTCGGAAGCTCTTCCTTCATCCCCTTCCTTCTCCTTATCTCTAGTGCTATCTGCTCCATGAGACCCTTCGGTAATGGCTCCCAGTGAGAGAACTTCGTCTGCCAGAAGGCCCTACCGCTCGTCATACTCCTCATCTCATTGCTGAACCCGCCTAAGGTCTCTCTCACAGGTATGAACCCCTTGACTATGCTTATCCTTCCCCTCTCCTCTATCCCGACTATCTTCCCCCTCTTCTGCGAGATCAGAGATATTACGGAGCCTATCAGTTCAGGTGGTGTGGAGACCTGTATCTCATATATCGGTTCTAGGAGCACGGGATTTGCGCTCAGCATAGCACCGAATATCGCCTTTCTAACAGCTGGAGTGAGTTGAGCTGGTCCTCTGTGTGCCGGATCCTCATGTATCATCGCGTTAACCAGCCTTATAGCTACACCCATGACGGGCTCTCCAGCTAGGGGCCCTTCCTTCATGACCCACATGAACCCCTGCCTCAAGATCTCCCTCACTTCATCCAGTCTCTGAACACCCACTGTCCTGTTTATGAAGAGGTTGCAATTCTCTTCATCTATTGTCCATACGTTCCTAGCGTCCTCAGTATCCATCTTACCCTCTTCCCTAAGGATCCTAGCTAGAGTCCTGCTGTCCATCCTCTCATTGACCCTTCCCTCCCTGATGAGCGTTATCACCTCTTCGTTCAATGGGGAGGCTGTCACCCAGATCCTGTTCAGTTTATTCGGGGATTTTGCTAAAACAACATCGCTCGCCCCTCTGACGCTCTCCCTATAGACTACTGTCGGTTCGCTGACATCGAACTCTAGACCAGCCTTCCTGACTTCATATAGAGATATCTCTAAGTGAAGCTCCCCAGTACCTTTGAGTAATATCTCGCCCGTCTCCTGGTTGTGTATCATTACTAAATTCGGATCCTGAAGCGTGAGTTTCCTCAAGGTATCTATGAGCTTCGGTAGGTCCTGGGGATTCTTAGCTTCGACTGAAACTGTCACCACAGGCTCAGTTACGTATCTTATAGCTTCGAATCCCGAGATAACCCTGTCCTTTATCGCATCAGCGACTACAGTCTCCCCTGAGCTAGCTGACGTCAACCCCAGAACTGCTGCTATATTGCCCGCTGGTATCTCATCCATCCTCATCCTATATGGACCCATATATATGCTCGTCTGCTGTATCTTCTGCTTCTTCTTCGCATTTATCAGATAGACATCCTCACCCTCACGCAAGGTCCCACTGAAAACTCTGCCCGTCACTACTATACCTGCGTGCGGATCTATCCTAACTGCATTAACTCCCATTATGAGGGGTCCATTCGGATCGCAATTCTTAAGCGCATTGAAGAGCTCCTCATCATGCTTATCCCTCCAGAGTTTCTCGACTCTGTAGGACTGGGCTTCAATGGGATCCGGGACGTGGAGAGAGACCATATCGAGCAGAGCTTCATGAACAGGTATCTCCCTCTTTAGAGCTAAACCATCAGGATCCTCCTTATATACATCTATTATATCGGAGAACTTAATCCCCTTCTTCATAGCTATAGAGTTCGTCAGACCCCACCCATGGAGAGCGGAACCGAAGGCAACGCTATCATTGTCCCACTTCACCTTCCACTTCTCCCTGAACTCCGGCTCGCCATAAGCTTCTATCAATCCATTGAAATCCCTTATTATCCTGAGTATCTTCTGCTGTATCTCTTGAGGGGTCAGCTTGAGCTCCTTTATGAGTCTATCTATCTTATTTATGAAGAGCAGGGGCCTCACCCTCTCCTCTAGCGCCTGCCTCGTCACAGTCTCTGTCTGGACCATCACTTCCTCCACAGAATCGACGACGACTATAGCACCATCTATGACCCTGAGGGACCTAGTGACGTGACCAGTGAAGTCTATGTGGCCCGGGGTATCCACGAGATTTACCGCGAATTCCCTCCCATCCCTCTGATAGTAGAGAGATATGTTAGCTGCTTTTATCGTTATCCCCCTCTGTTGCTCTATCTCATGATAGTCCAGGGCTCTCATCTCCCCAGCCATCTTCTCGCTTATCATTCCCGCAGCCGATAGTAAGTTGTCAGAGAGCGTCGTCTTCCCATGATCGACGTGCGCTATTATCCCTATATTCCTAATGTTCCTAGGATCCCTCATAAGCTCTTGAAGGTGGTCTATCACCTTCTTGTACTTCTGCAACGCTTAATCACCAGTATCAGCTCATCCCCATGGGTTAAAAAGGTTTATCATGAGGGGGGTCCTACCCGACTAACAGTTTTAAATCGATCCTATTGACATGACGGGGAGTGGTTGAATTGAGATCTGTGAGCTCAAGTCACTATCAGAAGCTCTTCGGACTGACTAGAAATCCATTCCTCAGGTCCTCTCTAGTTGAACTTGAGGACCCTACTTCTATATTCAGTAAACAATGGGTCGATGACGTTCTAGATTCTCTAGCTGCTGAGACGATGTCAGGAGTGGCATCAGCTTTCGTAACGATAACGGGACCCCCTGGATCCGGGAGGAGCCTGAGGCTCCATCTCCTCAAGTATTCTTATTACAGAGCTGAGTTAGAGGGGATATATCAGGAGATATCCGCTGTGGAGGGGCCCGATGCCATAGATAGCATACTATCTACTGTATATGAGAGATCCAGGGGGTTATCTAAGGCCTTGAAGAAGTTATTCCTCGGGATGCCCGATACTCTGACCGAGGAGGAGCTCCTGAACTTGAAGGCCTCTCCAGCAGATGCCGGTGATATGATAGTTAAATCTTTGAACTCAATAGCCCCCACAGCGCTCCTCCTCGATGACGTGCATAACATGCTCTACACAGATGAGAGGTGGTCCTTCTTCTTCTTCGAGATGTTGAGGGAGATAGTATCTGTGATGCCCGAGGGCATCCTAATAGTTACGACTATGAGCGATGAAGCTTACGATGAGGTAGACAAGAGGTTCCCAGCCCTGACATCTAGGGTCCATGAGAGGATAACTATCCCGCCCCTGACCGATGATGAAGCGATAAATCTCGTATCCAGGAGGCTCAGCGCTTTCAGGAGCAGGCTCCCCGAAGCCCCATTGGAGCCCCTGACGGAGGAAGTAATCATCGCTGCTAATAGATTAGCTGAGGGCATACCTGGGAAGCTCCTGGATTTCCTAGCTAAGAGCTTAGATGTCGCAACTATCTTAGGGAGGAGCAGAGTGGATATGTACGTTTTCGATAGGGTAATGGATGCTGAAGCTGAGATCCTAGATTACATAAAGAGAGCACCTCCTAAGATGAGGAGGGAGCTCGAGATAATAATCAGGAACTTCAATGGAGGACCTGTGCTCCTGGAGAAAGTCGCTATAGAGGCCGAGACTCCCCTATCTATAGCATATTCTAGGCTCGAGGCTTTAGTAGTCGCTGGCCTCCTCGAGAAGGATAGAGCCGGGAGGTATTACGTCCCTAGGGAGGCTATGAGGATCGAGAGAAAGGAGGAGCCAAAAATAGATATGAAGAAGGAAGAAAGGCAAAGAGGGATATCAAAGAGTATATTGAGGTTGAAAAGAGCTAGAAGAAGCTTCTTTTGACGAACAGATGTCCTTTCGACTCTAAGAGCTTGAACCAAATTGTTTAAATTTTTTGCATAATAGTGTGGATCGGGGTACCATGAGCACTAGGGACCTGTTGCTCAAAGTTAAGGAGGACGGGAGGAACTTCCTCCTGGAGCACGAGGCCAAGTACTTCATCTCCAGTTACGGGATCCCGGTGACAAATATGAGATTGGCGGAGAGCGAGGAAGAGGCCGTAAATTTTTCAAAGGAGATAGGCTTCCCAGTAGTCCTCAAGATAGTATCCCCACAAGTGATCCATAAGAGTGACGTAGGGGGTGTGAAGGTAAACTTGAGGAATGAAGAGGAAGTGAGGAGAGCTTACAGGGAGATAATCGAGAACGTCAAGAGGAAAGTTCCGAATGCTGAGATAGAGGGGATCTTAGTTCAGGAATACGCACCCCCCGGTGTTGAGTTGATAATAGGACTTCTGAGGGACCCGCAGTTCGGACCCACTGTCATGTTCGGGCTCGGAGGTGTCTTCGTCGAGCTCTTCAGGGATGTTTCATTCAGAGTGGCCCCTCTATCGGAGCAGGATGCTGAATCAATGATAAAGGAGGTGAAGGCATACAAGCTCCTCACTGGCTTCAGGGGGATGGAACCAGTCGATATAGAGGCGATAAAGGACGCTTTAATAAGGGCAGGGAGGATAGGGATTGAGAACGAGGAGATCGCTGAGATGGACCTCAACCCAGTTATAGCATACCCCAAAGGTATAAAAGTAGTTGATGCCAGGATAATCCTGAGGTGAGGGCTTGGCTAGGAAGATATCTGAGCTTTATGAGATGCAGGTGTATTCGAGCGATGGCGTCTTCTTAGGAGTAACTGAGGACTTCACTTTCGATGATGTAGAGGGCAGGCTCGTTGAAATAGAGATAAACACGGGGAGGAGGGGGGAGAAGAGGAGGATCCCTTACGATTCAGTCAAGGCTTGCAAGGACATCTACATAGTGGAGATATGATTATCTCCCCTTAAACTCCGGCTTCCTCTTCTCCAAGAAGGCGTTTATCCCCTCCCCCGAATCCTCAGTCGAGAAGACGAGCCCGAAGGCTAGGGATTCTATATCGTATTTTTGTCCGTTTAGTAACGCTTTATATATTGAGATAGCTATTGGAGGCCTCTCAGCTATCTTCATAGCTAGATTCCTAGTTTCCTCCTCTAGGCTCTCATGCTTAACGACCCTGTTGATGAGGCCTATCCTCAGGGCCTCATCAGCAGTTATCATATCCCCGGTGAACATGAGTTCCTTGGCCTTAGAGATACCAACTAATTCAGGGAGCCTGAAAGATCCTCCAGCCCCTGTTATTATCCCCAGAGTTATCTCGGGTTGACCGAACTGAGCTCTCTCACTCGCCACTCTTATATCACAAGCCATAGCTAACTCCAGCCCTCCTCCGAGGGCGAATCCATTTATCATAGCTATAACGGGCTTTGGAAACTCATGTATCTCCCTGAAAGCTTTGTTTAACTTTTTAGATAAGTTGAACGCATCTATAGGGCTGATCCCCTTGAAACCCCTTATATCAGCCCCCGCGCAGAAAGCCTTACCCTCACCAGTTATCACTACTACCCTTATCTCCTCCTTCCTCGCCTCCTCAAGAGCTGATAGGATCCCTCTGACCATATCATCATCTAGGGCGTTCAATCTCTCCGGCCTGTTCAACTTTATCCAAGCGATCGGAGGGGTCTCTCTGTAGATAACTGGACCGAACTCCTCCTGCTTAATACCGTAATCGAAGAATCCCCTGCCCGAGTTAATACCTAACTCCCCTCTAGCTACTTTCTCACTTATCAGAGGATCTACAGTATACTCAGGGAGTCCGAATTCCTTAGCTTTCCTCTCTATGATTCCCTTTATTTTATCCAATCCGTACTCATCAGCCATCCTCAGGGGGCCCTTGGGAAAGTTCAAGCCCAATATCACGGCCCTATCTATCTCCTCAGCGGAAGCCACACCGTTCCTGAGGAGCCAAGCGGCTTCATTCACTGCCATGCAGAGAACTTCCATTGGGTCGAAATCTGCATCAGGATTAGGTGGGATCTGGGGCCTTCCCTTACTCCAATCATAAAACCCATGGCCTGTCTTAGCGCCCAACATCCCCTTACTCACTAACTCGTACCACTTAGAGCAGGGCTTGAGAGCGAAGCCCCTCCTCACCATAGAATCGATTATATCCTTCATCACATCCAAGCCTATGTAATCGGAGAGCTCGAAAGCTCCCATGGGAAGCCCCGCTCTCCCCTTTAAGGAACTATCTATGAGTATTATATCCTTTCCCTCTCTCTCAGCTATTAGGCAAGCTTCATTGAGCCATCTAACTAAGATCCTGTTCACTATGAATCCCGGGACGTCCTTCTTCACCAATATGGGCTCCTTCCCCATGGATTTAGCTAACTCAATAGTCTTCCTCACGGTCTCCTCAGAAGTCCTATCTCCCCTAACGACCTCGACGAGCTTCATCAACTGAGGCGGATTGAAAAAGTGCATCCCTATGAATCTATCGGGCCTTGAAGTGACTGCTGCTAACTCCGATATGGGCAAGCTGCTGGTGTTAGTCGCGAATACTGTGTGAGGGGGAGCTATCCTATCTATCTCCCTGAATACCTCTGCTTTAATATCGAAGACCTCTGGAATTGCTTCTATAACGAAATCTACGTCCTTTACTGCTGATCCCAAGTCTGTGGTCCCATGTATCCTGCTTAAAACGGACTCCATCTCCTCCTTACTGATTTTTCCCTTCTCTAAGAATTTATTTAGGCTCGCCTTTATTCTCTCTATCCCTTTTTGGATGAGTTCATCGCTCACATCCCTCAAGTGGACCTCATGACCTGCCATAGCGGCTACTTGAGCTATCCCATGGCCCATCGTTCCAGCTCCTAAAACAGCTATCCTCATTGATACCCCCGAGTGAGAGAGGGGATTTAAAGAAAAATGTTTTCGTTCAAGCGAAGGAAGCTATGAGTTCCTTCTCCTTCATCCTGTCCTTCTCCTCGAAGAGGTAGAGCTTAGCCATATCAGTGCCTTCCTCGAGGATAGCTACAACTGGGATGATCCTCCCGGTTTCGTCCTCAGCCACGCCAGCATAGATGACCAGAGGAGGTAGTTCGTAATCGTATACTCTCCTCACCTCTGCGATATCGAGGCTCCTTATACCTCGGGGAGGATTGGGGAAATCGGTCCAATCGATCACCATCATAACTATCACCGGGGATTCGAGCGAGTAGTATATTATAATTATAATTCAACAATTGACGTACTCAGTAGAGGTCACGTGCAGGACCCATCGAATGATAAAAATTTGTATTTTTTCATTCGCTAGAGCTGTCTTAACGCTCCTCCCCCCTCAATATTTATAAGTAAATTCTCACTCGAAAGTCCGGGGAGCGTATGCCCTGCAGCAGGAGATCCCCGGCTAAGAAGGAAGTCAAGGAGAAGGAGGAGGCAAAACTAGATGATTTATCTAAAAAGATACTGGATGTCATGAAAAAGATGGGAAGGCCCGCTAAATGTGGAGAAATCGCGAAAGAGCTAGGAGTACCCGTACAACAGGTAACTGGGAAAATGAGGTCCCTCGTCAAGTCCGGATTGGTCAAGAAAGCTGAAGAAGGAACGTACAAACTCCCTTAACTTTTTTGAGATAACTCTAAGTTATGAAGTTCTGAAACCTTAAATAGAGGGATCTTATGAGGCTTTACTGGGACCCGTTGGAAAACGTCCCGCTAGTCTCTAGGGGATGCTCGAGGGAAGCATTTACCGTCCCCATATCCAAGGTCAGCGATCCTAGACCAGCGTTCGATTGGGATATCAAATTATTGAAGGGAGTCCTCGAGGCTCAATTCGGTGCGGGAGCTTATGAGGACTTAATAATCAATGAAGTAGTCCTCTTGGGGAGGGCACCCTACTTAGATACATCTTACGAAGTGATAGCCGATGGAACTGTATTAGGGCACCTCTTCTTCGATATATATGAGTTCAAGTGGTACTTCAGGCCCGATCCTCCCTCTATAATCAGGATAGGGCATAGGATCGAGAGGAGGAGTATGTACGGCAGGAGAGGGGAGGAGATAGGGGAGGCCGAGCCGGGAGATCCTAAGTACTTACTACTTGAGAACGGGATAGCTGAGAGAATCGGGAACAAATATGTAGTCATCAAGGAATTTAAAAAGAGAATTAAAGAACCATTGGATGTTAAAAATAGCTGGGGTAAAGTCATTTCGATGAACGAACCTTCAGTTTTGTCTAGGGAGTTCGAATCCATTAAAATGATTTGGCGATTGACGAAAGGGAGGGGAGTCGTGGTGTCCTTCTCGGGAGGTAAGGACAGCTCAGTGCTGTTGGAACTCGTGAGGAGAAGCGATATCGATTTCCTGATTTACTTCAATGACACTGGATTGGAGCTGCCTGAGACAATCAGCTTCGTTGAGAGTGTAGGTTGCGATATAGTCGGGGAAGCTGGTGATTCGTTCTGGAGGAACCTCGACCACTTCGGCCCCCCTGCGAGGGATTATAGGTGGTGCTGCAAAGTGATAAAGCTCATGCCGACATATAGAGCCCTCAAACACCTCAGACCTGGCTTAACTTTAGTGGGTCAGAGGAGGTACGAATCCTCAGCTAGGATGCGTAGCCCCTATCTGTGGAGGAACGAATGGCTCCCCGGCTTCCTGACAGCCGCTCCATTGAACGATTGGAGCAACTTGCAGGCATGGTTATACATAAGGATAAGGGGATTGAGGATAAATCCGCTCTACTTCGAGGGATTTGAGAGGTTAGGATGCTACTTATGTCCAGCATCGCGACTATCGGATTACATTAGATTGAGGGAGAGGTATAGCTCTCTCTGGGAGAGATGGGAGGGATTCCTGATGAGATACGCGAGGGAGAGGGGTTACGATACTTGCTGGCTGACATACGGGATGTGGAGATGGGTTGATCCTCCTGAGAGGATGAGGAAGCTCTGCGGAACTGTCAGGGAGAAGCCGATAAAGGTATCTATAGATGGAACGATCTCAGTGAGTGAACTAGACTACGAGAGATTCATTAACCTCTCCCGCACCTCAAGGAGCACCATGAAGGTCCTGAAGGATAGGTTAATTCTCAGCGAGGATCCTATTGAGGCCCTGAGAATATTAGTTAGGGCCAATCTTTGTACGGGATGCGGAGTCTGCTTAGAATACTGTGAGAGGAAAGCTATAAAGCTCTCAGAGAAGGCCTCAGTAGGCGATTCATGTGATAGATGCGGGCTCTGTAATGAAGTATGTCCCCTCTCATCTTACTTCATGAAGTTAATTGATATCTCATAGCTTTATGTTCAGTTTTCCAGCTTCCTCCCTTAGGACGGATTCTATCGCCCCCTTGCCCCTCTCAGTCGGTTTAGCTGGTTCGCCGGGGTCGCCCTGGCCTTCAGCCTCTATCAGCATCCCCTCGCTCACGAACTTATCGAACCTCCTCGGAGGTAGTATTGCGAAAGCCACCCTCCCCCTCACATCCAAGTTCGTGACAATATCATATCTATCTTTAGCATCGATCAGCAATGCTTTAAGGCCATCGAACCCCTCAGATCTGACTATCGTCCCCCAGAAGCAATCAGTACCACTATAAATCCTCTTCTCCCTCCCTATCCTCTTCCTAAGGCCTGAAAAAATTATGGATGCGAATCTAATCCTAGCTGCATTCAGAAAATCGTTAGGTGAGCGGCATGATCCTCTAGCTTGAAGCCATGCCCCCCTCAGATCCTCCCCTATCCTCTCGATCCCTTCGAGCATCCCGTTAGCCTCCAGTTCCTCGAGGGGTAAGAAGCTGTAAACTACCCTCTGGACCTCACTGCTAACATACCTCAAGTCCAAGCCCTTGATCATCTTACCCGGGACTTCCTTCAGGTATGCAGCAGCTATCTCAACCGCTAATAACCTCGGGTCCTTCAAGCTCTCAAGAGCCCCCGGCCAAGAGGCTTATCTCACTCATCTCAACGATGCCGTTTCCATTATCTACCCACCCTATTAAGTAAGTCCCTGTCGAGAGCATCCCCATGTTCTGGGAGAGCCAGATTAGGCCCGCTCTGGTCCCATATCTCGTGACCCCGGCTACTGAGCAGTAGTAACCCTCCCCTACCCTAGATATCTTTATCACAGCATAATCTATGCGACCGTAACTAGCCCAAAACTCCTTCCCGTTGAATTCTACGCCGCCATATAACCCGTCCTTCCTCTTAAGGAACTTGAAGGAAGGATCTCCCTGATAAGACGGATCAGCCCCAGGTCCCCCTAGAGCTATCCTGTAGATACCAGATGCAGAACCGATCGACTTGAAGATCGAGAGATCCTTGTTCATATTCACGTCCGTATTGGGGCCTATCACCTCGAAGGAACTAGCATCGGGCATACCATCGTAAAGCAACCATCCGGTATCTGGGACGTAATCCCTGTATATCATCGATGCCCTAACTATAATGCCGAACTTCCCTCCTCTACTGGAGATTTGACTTAACACTGGTAGTAGTTTTATATCGAATTCCACAGCCTTGCTTATCATTATCCCAGAGCCAGTGCCCGCGTAAACCGTGAAGGGGAACCATTTCCTACCATTGAAGGTGCATTCGTAACTGTAACCACCTGTGAGGTCAACTCCGTTCGTCTCGTTCATATCAACATCTATATCCACGAAGTAGTTCCTAGTTAGCTTCGCTCCCGGTCCTCCCAACTCGCATTTGACACCATCCTGGCTCGAGGGGACTAGGGCCAAGTAGACTCTGGAGAGGTCATCCAGCACGTAAACTTCCTTATAATCTATGGGAGCTATGGCATTCCCCTGCTGCCCCGAGATCTGGGGTATCTTGTACTCCGCGTAATCCCCATCTATAGACGCCCTACCGCTGTTAGAGAGGAGGTAGGAGATCTTTATGATATCCTTAGCTAAGATATCGAAGTAAGATTTGAATCTGAAGGAACCCTTGACGTATTTCCCGAGATCAGTATCTATCACTAATTTGTCTCCCGATGCCTTTATCGAGCAAGAAGACGCTTTCGTCTCCTCCCATTGCAGCTTGACGTCGTTGAATGCGAGGACGACGCAGCTCCCGCTCATGTTCTTAGGACTCATGTAAAACGCTAGTTGATAGTCCGCGCCCTTCACCTCCCCTGAAGTCGAACCCCCTTCCTTCAAATCCAAGAATATCCTTCCAGTATAGTAATCTATCCTATCGTCAAAGCCTGAATATGTACTGACCTGGAAGATCATGCTCTGCCCCTCCAGTTTAACTTCCAGTGATTTCACGTCAGCTTGCGGTGCGGATCTGAGCTCCAGCGGATCGTACCACGCCTTAGTTGGGCTCCCCTCTACAGTAGCGAATGTGAGTAAGAGCGGGATTAGGAGAGTCAAGTATCGCTTCATGAAACCACCTCCGGATTCAAGGCACTTCAAATAAAAAAGAACCCTAGAGCCCGTCGTTGATAAGTTAGGCACAAGTTAAATCACTTGAGGAGCTCTTCCTCATACTTCCTGAGATGATCTACAGCTTCTTTAACATCGCTGAACCTCAATGAGACTTCCTCAACGTCCTCAATCCCTATTGACTTCTTCCCCTCGGACCTAGCTTTGACGCCAGCTATACCGAGTATCTGGACAGCGTATCTCAAAGACCTCTCCTCACCCAGTTTCCTGAGGAACTTCAGAGCATCCTCACTGACTTCTATTCCCTCTTCCTTAGCTCTTATCCTGAGTATATGCTCTATCTCATCCCCATTGTATTTATCCGTCACTATTATGACTAGCCTATCCAGTAGATCTAAGGGCATCCCGAACGGGGCCTCTATCTCAGTCCCCCTTATCCTCGTTATACCCCTGTTCGTAGCTAGTATTATTATCGGGACGAGTTCGCTCTCCATAGCCCTGCTTATGAAACTGAGAGCCTCTATATCCATCATATGGGCATCGTCTATGAACATAACTCCCGGGATTATCTCAGCCCTTCCCGCTTCCACCCAGTCCTTGACTTGCTGATCGACAGCTGCCCTCACCTCGGGGTCTATCTCCCTCTCCCCGACCCCGAAGAGGAGGGAGAAGAATCCACCTCTCCTCCTAGCGTACATATTATCGAGGTCATCGAGTGTCATCACGTAGACGAACTCCTTCTCCTTCAGCACAGTCCCATCCGGCCTTGGAACTATCTGTTCAGCTTCCAGGTCGTATGTGTAAGATTCCTTAGTCCTCCCTATTTTAGATACCCTCCCGCTCTCCGCATCTATCATTATGACATCTCCCTCACTTATCCCGAACTCCATGAGCTGCCTAGCGACATTAGGACCAACTCTGAGCCTCTTCTCCTCGCTAGTAGTCTTCAGAGTTATTACGGCCTCTTGAGGGACCTTAATGAAAGGATTGTATGGGCTGGATCCCGTCTTTATATCTATCTCAGTCACTTCCCCCTCATAAACCTTCCTCATCTCCCTTACCTTCACCCCTATAGCCTTCCTCATCGCCTCCATGAGCACTTCGGTCTTCTTCCTCTCAGCGCTGTATATCTCTGAACCACTCAGCTGGATGAACGGGACCCCCTCTCCCAACTCCCTAGCTATAGCGACAGCTATAGCTGTCTTCCCCGTCCCAGGGGGACCAGCTAATAGTACCGCTTTCCCGCTCAGTCTCCCCTCTCTCGCCATCTTAACTACTAGCCCAGCTGCTTCCCTAGCCCTGAGCTGACCCACGAGGCCGTCTGCAGCGAACTTGGCCTTCCCCCTCTCATCGAGGCCCAATCCCTTTATGTGGCTATGAGCACCTATCCTCTCTACCTTAACTCCCCTTATCTCCTCTATCTCCATCCGCTCACCGATCTAACGTCTTGAGTGGATTTTTACGCTTTACCCCTCCCCCTCCTCCAGATGTAGAGGAGGATCGCGGCTACTATAATGACTATTACAGCTATAATGGGGAGAGCCATCTGACTCAGTACGTTTCCAATACCGAAAGGAGGTTGAGTTGGCTTAACGTATGTTTCATTCAGCACCACAACATTATCCTTCAGTATGATGCTGTACTTCGATGAAGCGATCTCATAAGTCATGTTTATCTTTAGATCGTAACTACCTGGCCTGAAGTTGACTGGGACAGCTAAAATTAGCTTCAGATCCTTGGAGCCATTCATAGGAAGATCCCCTATCTTCCCGTAGATAGCGAACTCCCTTACCCTCATCATCCTCTCCCCGAATATTGGGAAAGGAGCTTCTATCTCTAGGGCGACATTGCTTAGGTTCAGGGGAGCCCTATTCTCTATGGTCAAAGTTACATTCTTAGTTTCTCCCCTCATTATCTCCGCTAGAGGCTGAGGTTTCACTATTATCATCCCCCTTATGGCTATAACATTAGCCTCTATCTCCGCTACTTTATCGCCGTCCTTGAATATCTCAGCATGGAGCTTATGCGCTCCAGGGCTCAAAGGTCTTATCGTCACTTTATAGCAGCCCATCTCATCGGCTACACCCTCCTGGAAGAATGATCCGTCTACGTAGAGCTTTGCTGTCAAATTTCTCGCGATTGGAGATGTTAAGCAAACGCTCCCACTGACAGGGAGCTCTGCTGGGACGTAGATTGGGACATCTATTTTTATTGGGGCTGCGAGGGGCTGTAAGATCGGAAATAAGATGAGAAGTATTACAGCTACTGATGGACGCATCTTCACCCCTTTACTATTTACTGGGAAATAATCTTTTATAAGGATATCGATGGCGGAGAAAGGATGCGTTTTTATAATGCGCTGAGCGATGATCAACTATAATTGATCCATCCCCCTTACCAGCGAATTTTTAGATCTTAAATGGGGAATCCGGGAGCTATCACGATACCCTGTGATGGAATGCTGAGTCATATCTTCATCACAGAAGAGGCAGCGACCCATCTCCGGAGCCCAAGCAATATGCATTATGACACACCTCGGGTTCGAGATAACATTTAAAGATCTCTGAATACATAAGCTGACTCCGATAGTTTGAATTGCCAGGTGAGAGATGTGAGTAAATCCAAGAGCGGCGTGATACCACTTCTATTAGCGGCATTCCTCTGGAGCACTATAGGTTTAGCGACTAAGCGCGCCTTGAATGCAGGCTCAGATGCCTTCTGGATAGGAGGGATGAGGGCTGGAGTCAGCGCTGTACTCTCCCTGATTTTCCTGAGGAGGAGGGTGCTCGATTTTAAGTTGGCCCTCATAGGCATCTTCTTCACGGGCCCCCTCTATCTAATATATGTCTTCAGCGTCATGCACTCTGGCATTGGGATAGCTGCCGTGCTCCTCTACACAGCCCCCGTCATAGTGATAATACTCGCGAAGTTCTTGCTGAATGAGAGCTTGAACACGAGGAAGCTCATAGCCCTCATCTTATCTCTCTCGGGAATAGTTGCCATAGGGTTGAGGGGAGGGGGAAATCTGGACTTAGTTGCGATAGCCCTGGGATTGGGGAGCAGCTTATCCTACTCGGGCATAATACTAGGTGTCCGGAAACTTGCCGTTTCCGGATACGATGAGATAGAGCTCGGCCTGGGCCCTCAGGTCTGGGCAGCTTTAGAGCTCCTCCCCCTCTTATCTCTCTCCAGAGGAAGCCTCAATCTCGATTCTATGATCTCAATCGTTTATTTGGGTATCTTCCCATCCTTCTTAGCTTATTACTTGCATGCGATGGGGCTCAAGAGGATCGAAGCTGGTCCAGCTAGCATAATATCGAACTTAGAGCCGATATCTGCGTTAATTCTGGGTATCTTTCTCGGGGAGCAGCCCGGATTACTTGGATTCTTGGGGTCGGCTCTAATAATATCGAGCGCAATTATAGTGAGTTGGAGGAGATAAAAGAGAGGTTATTTACGCCTCCTCAAGTAGATCACGAGCAATATTACGATCACTAAGATCGAGATCAGTACAGCTGGTATTAGTGAGATAACCTCCTGCGGTGTTACGGTCTCCTCCCTGACCTCTGTCTTCGGAGTCGTGGTCGATTTGAGGATTGAGTTCGCCTCCCTTATGAGGGAGCTAGCTGAACTCAGTGCTCTAGCTATATCTCTCAGCCTCTCCTGATAGAGGGCCTTCGTCTCCTTCAGGTGGTTCTCGATAGATCTCATCTCAGCATCGTAGTTCGTGATATTGGCCATGGACTTCTCCCTCAGGGAGTTATACTCCTTCCAGAGGTCTATTGGTGGCGCTAAATGGCCCAGGGCTCCCCAGGTTATCCTCTCATAATTCGGGGATTTGTGCAGGAGCTCCCTCTTGAATACTTCGTAACTGTAGAACGAATCGTACCAGTTTATGCTCACGGATTCTATCATCGAAAGGGCTTCATTGACATCGCCTCTCTTCAAAGCATCTAAAGCGGAGCTCAGGAAGAGCGCATCGGACTCAACTTGCTGATGCGGGTATATCGTGTTATCCCAGGGATCGAGAGCTGTAAGTTCCGATAGCATGATATAAGCAGCTTCCCTCAGCTTTGAATTCACTTTCACTATTACATCCGATGATACATTCTTACTCAAGTTCCTGAACTCGGAGAATGCTTTCTCAAGCTCCTCAACTCCCTTCATGAGTTCTTCAGGCTCAGCTCCGAGTTGCTTCATCCTAGTCACATTCAAATTCTCCCTCAAGTGAGCAGCCCTCGCGCTGAAGTCATAGGGTAGGAGCTCGGACTTATCCAGCCTTATGAGGATCTTAGCTGTCAGGGAGATTATCTTCCCTAAGTAATCCCAATCAATTATCTCGGGGGAATCGAACTGAGTATGATATATGTTCTGACGGAACCAGGGGGAGAATGTATCCAAGTTTATGCTGGGAACGCCTGCAGCTGCGTAAGGCCATGCCTCGGTCCAGCACCAGACATCTTCCAATTCTCCTCTTCCGTAAGGCAGGAGCTCCTTGCTCTCATCGAGGATCTCTGAGATAAATGTGGAGAGCTCTGGGGAGGCATACACACCTAAGGGAGCACCTTTAATTGCCATCCCCTCGAGGTTTATGTAAGCTATTGCCTTCTTCCTCCACTCGGGATGAGCTTGAGTTATACGCCACCAAGCACCTATGAGCCAATCGTAATAAGCATCTACAATCCCGTACTCCTCAGCTGTGTGCGTCATGAATACTAAAGTCCTCTCCGGGACGTAACCGCTCTCCTTTATGGCTTTAGCTAAAGTTAGAAGCGCAGCCACAGCACCAGTATCATCCATAGCTCCATAGAACCAAGCATCGTGATGCGCCGCTATCAGTATGTACTCATCAGCCCTCCTCCCGGGGATGTAGCCTATAGTGTTCCATCCAGTACCACGCTTCAAAGTAGCGAGGTTCACCATCTTAGCCTCTACAGGACCTGATTTCAGCATCTCAATTATTTCCTGAGCGTCTTCCTTACTTATAACTATCATCGGAATGAAATCCGAGCTGTAGAGACCATCGAAAGAATGTAAAGCGTTGGGGTGCTGAGCGTAGCTTCCATTAGGCGGATTGAAGAGGATCACGCCTTTGGCCCCGTGGATCATCGCTTCATGAGCTATCATATTGAGCCAGCTGATATCAGGATTCCAGTACGCGAGGACGAGCTTCCCACTGACATTCAAACCTTCGTAATTGCCTCTAGTACCATCTCCCACGTACACGATCTCGCCGCTTATCCCCTCACTCCCAGTCCCCGGGACGCCCCCGAAGGAGGAGGCTATGATCACCTTGCCGTTGCTGAGCTCCAATCTAGCCCCCTTGAATTCCCAAGCATCTAATGGGACGGGTTCCAAGGAGACGTTGACTAAACCCATCTTCCTCATCTCCTCAGCGATGAAATTAGCTGTTTCTAGGTCCTCAGGAGTCCCTGCCACTCTAAAACCCAGGAATTTAGGCTCTTTGTATGATCCGATACTCGTTAACTTATTCTCGATGTACTTCGCGTACTCTATATCTATTTTCCCGATGACTTTCTCCTCCTCGGCTGAGGCGGGGAGGAGGCTTAAGAGGAGGAGGGATATGAGGGCGAGGGTTACAGCTCTCATAAATAACCCCTTGCTATGGAAGAGGAATTACCATATAAATGTTATGTTAAAAATGCTAATTTTTATAAGTTTTTCTGAATTTTTTCCATATTCATTCAACGCAAGCTCGTACGCTTACCTCGACTTGCCGGGGGCCTTCGGCAGATATTCAGGGCTTGAGAAAACGATTCTATCTTAGTGAGATAATTATGCTAAGTGAAAAGGGAAGTATGAATTTGTAGCTGGTCTTAGATCCTCAACTAAGATTTGCAGGGAGGTATGTCCTCCAAGTAAACGACATCAGCTCGCTCCAGGAGTGGGCTAATTTCCGTGTCAATATTCGGATCCACCCTGACTATGAAAGCTCCCGAGGGTAGATTCATCTGGACCAGCCCTATAACGTAGAGCTCATCTCCATCCGGGAGGATATCGTATATGATGGAGTTATCCTGCCAAGTACTATCCCTTTTGACGAATATCTCCTGTATATTCTTGAAGCTCGGGGAGTCCGGAGTGGGCGTCTCGATTATTCCTATTAATCCAGCGAATATGCATTCATCGTGACCGAATACATAAACTCTGTTATTCACTACCTTCGCCCTAGTCCAGCAATTCCTGAACCCAGTTTCGAATAATGGTTCCCAAATACTCTCCCTCAATATGCTCCCATTCCTATCTACGTAGATGTAGCGGCACGCGGGACCTTCGATCGTCAGAAGGAAGCTGTCCCTATAGCTGTATATGTAAGTGCGACCTACGTCTTCCTCAGTCTCATATATTTCCTTCTCGAGCTCCAAGTTGCCTTGTTCGTCAAAGCTCAGGAGCATCAGTTTGTAGGGCTTGCTATCTCCCGAAACGTATGGTACATATATTTTATCATTAACTTCTATAGTTAATGAATCTCGTATCCACTCGGTGACTTCATTAGCATCCAAGACCCTGAATGATCTAATCAGATTACCGTTTCCATCGAATATATCGAGATAATAGTAATTCCCTTTAAACTCTATTGCATAAATTTTATTATTTACTACTCTGAAATCCGTGAAGTTCCCATCAACAGACCATATCAAGTTGAGCTCCGAATCGAACATAGCTATGCTCCCGACCCGCGTTGGCGGATACCATTTCTGCATCGATACGAATCTATCCTCATCATAATTCTCAGCTTTCCATATATTATATTTGAGCTTCGCATAGCATAAGGGACTCAAATCCTCCGAGAAAATGACGGCGACTCCTCCCCCTAATGCGTAAATCTTATCCTTCATCCTCAGGAGCGCGTAGGCGGGGGCTCCATCTCCTATGAAGATAGCATCTCTTCCGACGGAGAGTTCTTTCGATGAACTACTGGTGTGAGAGCTACCGCCATGCTCATTTTGAGGTACTCTCATGACTGAAATTGCTAAAATTGCTGCCACGACAAGGATTATTAATACGGCCAGCCTGATGCCCATCGCCCGAATTAACTTAAAACAGATTTATATACTTTTCAATGTTCGCCCATGGAAATCTTAATATTTCGTCACAGCGATAATTCGGTGTATGAGAGCGCTAGCTACTCTGCTCACATTGATGATAATCCCTATCGTATATGGAATAGCTCAGCCGGATAATTCGAGTCAATGGTTCGGCCCGGAATTCATAGAGTGGAAGAAGAGTGAAGATGAGGGAACAAATATAACAGAATTGAAGGAATTATGGGAGGAGATAAAGAACGCGCCGACGCCAGAGTTGATACCAGAGCCCAACGTATACGTTCCAGGGAAGGGATTTGTCACAGACTCCTACTTGAATTTCATCACACTGCTGAGGATAAACGAGATGGATATTTACTCCGACAAACTCGGAAATACTCTCTACGTTTACAGGAATGAGAAGCTCATATTGGAGAGAGTGACCGATAGCCAGTTCAAAGGTACCTATTTCCTAGTCTTTAATGAAACTGGACATTGTTTAAATTGTAAAGATGGCCCTCAGACGTTCTCAAGCTATAAAGATTACAACTGGATAGGGAATTATACTGAAGAAAATTATCCAGATTTTCGAAAAATACATGTAAAGTATTTCATACAGGCCGAGCTGCAGGGCTATATTTCTTGTGTTTCTTGGAATGAGAGTAAAGTACGTATCCTGCTGAGATCAGGCGGGCACCCCCGCGGGGGAAAGGTCATCTCACTATTCGAGGCTGAGCTATTTAGCGAGGCCAATTTCCGTAAGGGTGGAGGTTGGCAGCTCTATGGCTATTCTGATTATCCTGATGGAGGGGCTTCTTACATAAGGGGGAAGACGGTAAAGGTCTCAGTGGGGCTCTCTTACTATGCACAATATCCTTCCCTAGCGAGCAGGAGCTTCGGTCGTCCTTATGTCATCACTCTACACTCCAGATTCTACCATCAATTCGCGATAGTGAGAGAATGAACTACTCCCCTTTCTATGATCCTCCAATCGCTCTTGAAACCGTATGGGCTTCGGTCGAGGAGCAGCTCACTCGAGGTATTTTTAGCAGTAGATACGATGATCTTAGAAAATTGGTTACGGCTGGTCTTAAGTTCTCAACTAAGATTTGCAGGGAGGTATGTCCTCCAAGTAAACCACATCAGCGTGCTCGAGAAGGGAGGTGATATCCTCATTTAGATAAGGGTCCACTCTAGCTATGAAAGCGCCGGATGGCGGATGCATCTGAACCAGTCCTATAACATAAAGCTTATCATTAAGGAGGACATCTCTCACGAGCGAATTGCTCTGCCAAGTACTATCCCTTTTGACGAATATCTCCTGCGCTTTCGTGTAGTAGAATGATCCATTCACATATATCGATTCATTTATTAAGCCCACGTAACCAGCGAATAAATTGGGATCATAGCCGAATATATACGCTCTACCATTGAACACCTTCGCATCAGCCGCGCATCCCTCCCTGAACGGGGGCTTCCATCGAGCCTCCCCCAAAAAGTTACCATCCCTATCTACGTATATGTAGCGGCAGGAGGAACTTGAAACTGCCAGGAGGAGTCCGTTCTTATGGCTGAATATATGAGCAACGCCTTCCGGCTCTTTGGTCTCATAAATTTCCTTCTTGAGCTCCAAGTTGCCTTCCTCATCGAACCTCAGGAGCATCAGTTTGTAAGGCTTGTCATCTCCTCTCGATATATATGGTACATATATTTTACTATCGTTCACTTCTAATGTTAATGAATATTGCTGCCTCTCCTCGACCTCTTCATCATCTAATACTTTAAATGATTTGATTAAATTACCGTTTCCATCGAATATATCGAGATAACTAGAATTCCCTCTGTGCTCTATTGCATAAATTTTATTATTTGCTACTTCGAAATCCGTGAAGTTCCCGTTAACGGACCATATCTGATCGAACTTGTAATCGAACATCGTTATATTGCTTCCGGCCGCTGCGAGCGTTTCTGAATACCAGTACCAAATTGACATTGCTACAAAGCGATCCTCATCGTACTTCTCAGCTCTCCATAACTCATGCTTGAGTTTCGCATGGCATATCGGCCTCAGATCCTCGGAGAGAATTACTGCAACTCCCTCATCATAACCGCCTAACGCATATATCTTATCCTTAATCTTCAGGATAGCATCGCTGGGTACATCGAGCCTCTTCTTCGGATCCTTTCGATCTATGAAGATAGCATCCCTCCCGGTTGTGGATAACGTCGTTGAATTGTCATGCTCTATAAGACTGCTGGTATTAGGGCTAGTGTTATGAACCTGTGTATTAGAATGGCCAATCTGAGTTATTTCCATCGAGATTACTGCGGATATGATAACTATGAGGATTACAGTAACCAGGAATGCCTTCTTATTCATCATCCAATAATACAGTAAATCATAAATATAAATTTCTCGTCATTCGTCGTATATATAGCTATCGCATGAAAATCTCTATATTATTTTTCCTTCTCTATTCGGATTATGAGAGACCTTCTATTAGTTTCCCTACTCATAT